>DASSNI010000073.1:0-2166 GCA_035701385.1 Candidatus Limnocylindria bacterium
GGCTGCGGTACGGGCGGAAGAAGCCGGCGATCAGGCGCAGCGTCCGCGGGCCGCTGCCCGGGCGTCGGGTCAAATCCGGGTCGGGGCCGCCGCCCCACGGGCCCCCGCGTCCACGCATCAGGACAGGTCGATGCTGAGGAACGCCTG
This sequence comes from Candidatus Limnocylindria bacterium, assembly GCA_035701385.1. Lineage (GTDB taxonomy): Bacteria > Chloroflexota > Limnocylindria > QHBO01 > QHBO01 > DASSCW01. The sequence continues at coordinate 148 of DASSNI010000073.1, forward strand.
CGCCATCGGCATCCCCACCGGCTTGCCAACCTCGCCGATGCGCTCGCGGACGCGCGCCTCCACCTCCGCCCAGTCACCGAACTGGCTGACGTGGCAGTGCAGCGCCTGGAGCCCCTGGTCGAACGTGTCGGACACGTCGATCCACAGGTTCGGCCGTTCGACGCCGGTGACCAGCACCTGGCGTACCTTCCACGGCTCCAGGCCCTCGTCCAGCAGCTCCGGAAAGTTGAGGCGGTCGCGCGCCGCGGGGTAGACCGCCGCCAGCGTGGCCTCCCCGGTGGCCAGGTGGTCCGGGTGGGCGATGTACGGGTTGCCGTCGTCGCGGCGCTGCCAGTTCTGGGCGATGACCAGGTCAGGCCGAAAGCGGCGGATCTGCCGCACGATGTCGCGCCGAAGGTCGAGACTGGGCGTGAGGTACCCATCGGGGTAGCCGAGGTGCACGATCTCCCCGACGCCCAGCACATCGGCGGCGGCGCGTTGCTCGGCGATGCGGGTGGCGGCCAGCATCTCCGGCGTCACGGCCGGGTCCTCCGTCCCCTTGCCGCCGTCGGTGGTCACCACGTAGTGCACCTCCACGCCGCGCCGGGTGAGGGCGGCGATGGCGGGCGCCGCGCTGAACTCGGCGTCGTCGGGATGGCTGAAGATCACCAGGGCTCGCTCGAGTGGCTCGAGCAGCTCGGAGCGCTGCAGGTCGGTCATCGGGTGGGAGATGGTACGCCGGATTGACCGATTTCGCGGAGGATCCGCATACTGCCCTCCAGTATGTCGACCACAGACCCCTCCGTGCCGCCGGAGCACTTCCGCCACTCGTACACCAAGGACCGCCAGGAGCTCATCAACCGTCTGCGCCGCATCGAGGGGCAGGCGCGCGGGCTGCAGCGGCTGGTGGAGGAGGAGGCCTACTGCCTCGACCTGCTCCAGCAGGTGCAGGCGCTCACCGCCGCGGCCGATGGGGTCGGTCTGCTGCTCCTCGAGGATCACATCTCCGGCTGCCTGAGCCATGCCATCGCCTCCGGCCAGGGGCAGCCGTACGTCGACGAGGTGATGACCGTGGTGCGGCGCACGATGGGACGGCCGGCGGCGCGACGCGAGGCATCGGCCGGCGAGGACTAGCGGCCGTCGCGTACCACGGCGGACAGACGAATGGGAGTGCCGCAGGGGGGAACCACGGCACTCCCGCGGTGACTATACGCAGCCCGGTCAAGCAGCGAGCAGGCGCTTGCTCACTCGCCGAACATGGTCAGCTGCTGGCCGCCCGTCTCGATGAGCGGATCGAGTCCCAGCACCGGCTCCAGGCGGTCCAGCGACGCCTGGTCCAGGCCCATCAGCGCGTCCAGGTGCTGCCACTTCAGGAAGTACCAGTTCTGCCGGTCGATCTCGGCGCGCAGCCATGGCGAGCGCTCCAGCTTGAGGCGTACGAGCTCGGTGCGCTCGGCGGGAAAGACCAGGAAGCGCGCCTGCTGCTCGCCCGGCGGGATCTGCCGGCCGCGGCGCAGGACCGCCTCCCCCAGCATGGCGGTCCACTCGACCTCGAACAGGAACGCCAGGCTGCCGCGCCGGTACCACATGGCATCCACCGCGCCCAGAGCCTCGGCGGGGGCGCGCACGATCAGCGGCAGGTAGGCGCGGCGCTCGTCCTCGTGCAGCCGCTCGAGCAGGGTGGCGCCGGCATACGGCCGGTCATGCTCGCGGCGGCTCACCCAGGCACGGAGGCCGATGCGATGGCCGTAGTCCACCAGCGTGCCGATGAGGCGAGCGTGGTCCTCCAGGCGGCGGCTCAGCTCCTCCTCGGTGCGCAGCTGGCCCCGCTCCCCCACCGTCGCGTATGCCGCCAGGCAGGCGCGTACCAGCTCCTCGTCCGGCGAGTCCAGACCCGGGAAGAGGCTGTAGATGCGATCAAGAAACCCCTGCTCGTCGAGCCGGCCGGCGGTGGACAGGATCGAGAAGGTGGACCACTCCACCCGATCGGCCAGCGGAGACTCGGCCAGCTCCGGGTCGCGCAGCCACCACATCGGCCGG
>DASSNI010000074.1:0-5704 GCA_035701385.1 Candidatus Limnocylindria bacterium
CGGCATCGAGCCGGACGAGCTGGATCGCCGGCTGCGCGCGGCCTGGGAGGCGGGCGGGTGACCGGGTCCCCGGCCGTGCCCCTGCTGCTGGCCCACGGGGACGACGGCTTCAGCCTGGACCAGCTGCTGTCTGCCTTTGCGCAACGCATCGGCGCCGACGATCGGGTGGAGATCGTCACCGAGCGCAGCCCGGATGAGGCGGCGCTCGATACCGCCCGGGTGGAGGCCGCCAGCGTCGGCATGTTCGGCGTGCGGCTGGCCGTCCTGCGGCAGCCCCTGCGCGCAGCCGGACGCTCGGCGGCGGCCGGCGACAAGCTGCTGAGCCTGGCGCGCGACCTGCCGGACGGCGCCGCCCTGGCGCTCATCGACGTGCGCTCCACGCGCGACGCCACCAAGCCGCCTGCCCTGCTGGGCCGGCTGGCGGATGCGGTGGTGACGCGCGGCGGCATCGTGGAAGAACGCCTCGCGCCGCGCCGCGGCGAGCTGCAGGCCTGGATCCGCGGCCGCGCCAGGGACGGGGGCGTGGAGCTGGAACCGCGTGCAGCCGCCATGCTGGCGGAGCGGGTGGGCGGCACGGTGGCCGAGACGGACGTCGAGCGCGGGGAGCAGACGCGCATCGCCGCCGGCGAGCTGGAGAAGCTGGCGACCTACGCGAGCGGGCGGCCGATCACCGCCGACGACGTGGAGGCGCTGGTGGCTGACACGCGGCCGGCGAGCCTGTTCGCCATCACCAATGCGGTGGATCGGCGGGATGGCGCCGCGGCGCTATCGGCTCTCGCACACGCGCTCGGGGAGGAGCAGCCCGCGCTGCGCATCCTGGGCGCCCTGCAGGGCCGGATCAGCGACCTGATCGTGGTGCGCGATCTGGAGGCGCGTGGTGCGCCGCCACCGGAGATCACGAAACGGGTGGGCCGCGGCAACGCCCGCATGGCGGAGCGGCTGGCCGAGGCGGCGCGCCGCTACAGCGGCCAGGAGCTGGAGCGCATGCTCATCGGCCTGTTCGAGGCCGACCTGGCCATCAAGGGCAACGAGATGGAGCCGGAGCCGGCGCTGACCGCGTGGGTCGGCGAGTTCGTGGTCGGGATGCCGCGGGAGGTTGCTGCGCGCCGAGCCTAGGGCTCGATGTCAAGCGGCGCCGGCGCGCAGCACGCGATCGCTCTCGATGGCGAACGTGCAGCGGGCCTCGGTCAGTCCCAGGATGCCGATCAGCTGCTGGTCGACGTAGAGCTGGCGGCACGGCACGCACAGCGCGCCCGGAATCGCGAAGAACAGCCGCTCGTCGGCCACGGTGTCCTTGAAGGCCGTGTCGAAGACGCTGGTCAGCAGGCTGCCTCCGCAGAAGCGGCAGCTCTCGACCGGGCGTGACAGCTGGGCGTAGTCGCTCATGGACGCGAGCATGGATTTGCGCCCGTCCGCTCTCAATAGGAGGAGCGGCGCATGCGGCCTAGTACTGATGCAGTACCTCGGTCAGACCACCCGCACGACCTGGGTGGCCTCGCTCCACAGGCGTTCCAGGCCGTAGTACTCGCGCTCCTCGGGGGCGAAGAGGTGCACGATCACGCCGCCGTAGTCGAGCAGGACCCAGCGCGCGGTGCGCATGCCCTCTATGCCCAGCGGCTTGATGCCGTCGTCGCGCAGCTCGTCGACGATGGCGCGACTGAGCGCCTGCACCTGGCGGTCGCTGCGCCCCGAAGCGATCACGAAGTAGTCGGCCATGGTGGTCAGCTCCGACGTGCGCAGCAGGACGATGTCCGATGCCTTCTTGTCGGACGCCAGGTCGACGATCCGGTGGGCAAGCTCGCCGGGATCGGTCTCGGTGGTCGCCGGTGCCTTCGCTTCTGCCAGTGCCGCTCTCTCCCGTCCGTGCAGTCAGGACCTGTCGGTGCGCCGATACAGCCCCTTTTCGGCGATCAGCTCCTCGACGGCCTGCGGCACAAGGTAGCGGATGGTCTTGCCCGCCGCCACCCGGCGCCGGATCTCGGTGGCGCTCACGTCCAGCGCCGGCCCCTCCAGCAGGTGGATGCGCCGGGCCGCTGGGCCGAAGCGCTGCCGCAGCGCGTCCGGTGACGGAAGCTCGCTGCCGGGCCGCGGGCCGACCGCCCACTCGATGAGCGACAGCAGCCGATCCGGCTCGCGCCAGCTGTCGATGGCGTCCAGCGAGTCTGCTGCCATCAGCAGGAAGAGCCGCGCCTCCGGGTAACTGCGGCGCAGCTCTTCGACGCTATCGACGGTGTACGAGGGTCCGGGCCTCCCGACCTCGAGCGTGGAGAGCTCGAATTGCGGGTCGGCGGCGATCGCGAGGCGGGTCATCAGCAGCCGATCGGTGATGGAGCTCATGCCGCGACGCCGCTTGTGCGGGGGCTGAGCGGCCGGCATGAAGAGCACGCGGGCCAGGCCCAGGCTGTCGGCCGCCAGGCCAGCCAGCCACAGGTGCCCGACGTGCGGCGGGTCGAAGGTGCCGCCCAGGATGCCGATCCGCCCCTCCCCGGTGCCGCTGTCCTTGCGCTTCGGCTGGGTGCCTGCACGGTGGCCCGCCGCGGCACGTGGTGCGCGAATCGCCCGGCGGCCCGGCGCGAGCAGGATGGCCGACGGGCTCACGCCTCGCCCTCCTCGCCCCATTCCAGCTCCACCCCGCCGATGCGGACCAGCGTTCCCGGCTCCGCGCCCTGGCGGCGAAGCTCCTCGTCGATGCCCATCCGCTCCAGCGTGCGCTGGAAGCGGTCGCGCGACTCCTCGTTCGCGAAGTCGATCCGGGCAGCGGCTGCCTCGATGCGCCGTCCTCGGACGCGCAGGGCATCACCCTCGGCCTCGACCTGCCAGCCCGCCTCCAGTGGGTCGAAGCGGTGCACCCGGACGGGCGGCTCGGCGGTCGTCGCCGCTTCGCGCTGCGCTGCCTCGTCGAGGGCGCCCGCCAGCGCCGCGCGCAGCTCGTCCAGGCCGGTGCCGTCGTGGGCCGAGACGCCGATCGGCCGGTGCCCCGCGGATTCCAGCTCGGCGCGCAGCGCCGGCCAGCGCTCGGCGACCTCGGGCAGGTCCAGCTTGGTGACGGCCATCGGCATCGGTCGCTCCAGGAGCTTCGGGTCGCGCAGCCGCAGCTCCTCCTCGACGGCCAGCCACTCGGCGGCGGGCTCGCTCGCCGCCCCGTTCACCACCGCCACCAGCACCCGCGTCCGCTCGACGTGCCGCAGGAAGGCATGCCCCAGCCCGCGGCCCTCCGATGCGCCCTCGATCAGCCCGGGGAGGTCGGCGATCACGGCGGTCGTTTCACCCTCCGGGTCGAGCTCCATGACGCCCAGGTTCGGGCTGGTGGTGGTGAAGGCAAAGGCACCGACCTGGGGGCGCGCGGCGGTCAGCGCCGCCAGCAGCGTCGACTTGCCGGCATTCGGCGCTCCCACCAGGCCGATGTCGGCAATCAGCTTCAGCTCCAGCTCGATCCAGCGCTGCTCGCCCGGCTGGCCCTTCTCGGCGTGCGTCGGAGCCCGATGGGTGGGCGACACGAAGTGCACGTTCCCGCGACCACCGGCACCGCCGCGGGCCACCAGCAGGCGGTCGCCAGGCGCCAGCAGCTCGCCCAGCTCAACCGGAGCATCGTTGGCGCCGGCCTCCTGCCGCTCCGAGATGCGCGCCACCGTGCCGGGTGGAACGTGGAGCACGACGTCGCCGCCGTTGCGGCCGTGGGACCGGCGCCGGCCGCCACGTCCGCCGGCCGCGGCGCGCACGTGGCGGCGCTGCCGCAGGTCGGCCAGGGTCGTCATGCCGGCCGAAGCCTCGAGCACCACGTCGCCGCCCTTGCCGCCGTCTCCCCCATCGGGACCGCCGCGCGGAACGTGGGCCTCGCGCCGGAATGAGGCGGATCCATCGCCGCCGTCGCCGGCGGCCACGAAGATGCGCGCCTGGTCAGCGAACATGGACCGCGATCATAGCAACGGGGCCGGCAGGGGCCGGCGATCGATACGGGAGCGCTACAGGTAGCGCAGCGGGTTGACCAACAGGCCGCCGACGATCACCTCGAAGTGCACGTGCGGGCCCGTGCACATGCCGGTGCAGCCCACCGTGCCGATGCCCTCGCCCTTGGCCACTGCCTGGCCGGGCCGCACCGCGATGGACCCCAGGTGGTTGTAGAGCGTGGTCATGCCGTTGCCGTGGTCGATGCCCACCACCAGGCCGCCGCCGTTATCGCGCCAGCCGGCCCATGTCACCACGCCGGCGTCCGCGGCCATGACCGTCGATCCCGCAGGTACGGCGATGTCGAGCGCCATGTGCGCCGAGCTGAAGTAGGTGGTGATGGTGCCGTTGGTCACGGGCCATGCGAGCACGCCGCTGCCCTTGACCGAGCCGGGCGCGACGGGCGCGACAGCCGGCACCTGGGGAGCGGCGACCACCGGCTCGGGTGTCGCCTTCGGTGGCGCGACCGGCGTCGGCAGCGGCGTGGGCTCCGGGGCAGGCCGGGAGTGGACCTCGCGCGGCTGGAGCATCGGATCCACCTGGCCGCCCACGAGGTCGAAGGAGGCGGTGCGATTGACGGTCGCGGGGCCGGCCGCGCCGCGGGCGCGGGCCACGAGCTCGAAGGGCAGGAATCCGGTCTGCGTGCTGGCGACTGATCCGATGGACTGGCCGCGCGCCGCGGCAATGCCGGCGGCGGCTGCGAAGGCGACCAGGCCAATCACGGCAACATGCGTGACGGCCCGCGCAAGCGATCGGGAATGGGCCAGTCGGCGCAGCGGCCGCTGCGGATCAGGCAATACGTACGCTCCCCGGCAAGTGTCGTGCGTGGTGCCTGATCTCGTTCCCTCCTCTGCCGGCGCAACTCACTGCCCGGCTCGAAATCTGGCCAGCCGATGGTAGCAGCGGCCTCGAAACGGGGTCAAACACCAATTCAGCGGCCGGTGCCCAGCTGCAGCGGCGGGCTGCCGAGCTCGGTCAAGGGACCGTCCAGCGCGCTGAGCGTGATCCAGTAGGCGCCGGGATCCGATCCCGCGTCCGGCAGGGACAGCGGCAGGTCCACCGATTCGCCGGGTTGGAGCGCCGGCACACTGGCGCCGTCCGCCAGGACGTCCTGCAGGTCGTCGGGCGGCACGCGGAGGTACGGCCACTCGCTGGCCTGCCATGCGCCAACCACCGAAAGGCCCTGGGGCCAGGCCTGCGTGCCGGTGTTCGTGAAGCGGACGAGCGGGGCCGGGTCCGTGATGCTCGGCGGCCAGAATGGCGGCCCCCCTCCCGGCTGCGCGTCCGGCAGCACGCCGGCCACCGGGTCCACGTCGGGGAGCAGGTAGCTCGCAGCCAGCGGTCGGTCGCCGAAATAGCCCGCCAGCGCGTCGAAGATGCCGGCTGCCGCCGCGCGCTGCCCCGCCGGCGAGCCGAGCAGCGTCTGGTCTCGGCGCGAGGTGATGGAGCCCACCTCGGTGAGCACCGAGGGCATCAGCGCGCCGCGGGTCGGCTGCTTTCGCGGGTCGGGACGGTCGGGCGTGGGCTCGAGCAGCGGCGGTGCCACGATGTACAGGTTCTGGGCCTGGATCCCGCGATCCTGGCGCCGGTAGTCGGCCGCATCGGCCATCTCGGCCACCACGCCGTCCTGGATGCCCTGCGCCAGCCGCGCGGTGACATCGGCCCCCCATGCCGTCTCATCGGTGTAGAAGGTCTGCGTGGCCGCGATGTCGAACGCCACGCCGTTCTCGGTCAGCGAGTTGATGTGGATGCTGACCAG
>DASSNI010000075.1:0-9846 GCA_035701385.1 Candidatus Limnocylindria bacterium
TCTACGCGGGCATCCAGCGCCAGGAGGCCGCCTAGGGAGCGCGCTCGGAGCTGCCCGACAGGCGGCCCGGCAGGCTGCTGGCCCAGGCAAAGAGGCGCAGCGCGTCGACGCGGCTCAGGATCCCGGTCGCCAGCACCACCACCGGGAAGGCCAGGAAGCAGAGGATTCGCCAGGCGAGCGCATCGGGCCCCAGCAGGCCGGCCGCGGACAGCGCCATGCCGAGGCCGATCGCGCCAAGCACGCGCGGGTAGTCCCACGGCACCGGGTAGAAGCGCTGCGACGCGGCGCCGGTGAGGATCGCCAGCAGCGCGTAGCTGATGAGCGTCGACCAGGCCGCGGCCATGAAGCCGAAGCGCGGAATGGTCACCAGGTTGATCACCAGGTTCGCGAGTGCTGCCGCACCGACCGTGAATGGAATCCAGCGCGTCCGGGCGGCCAGGTTCAGCCCCGTGCCGCTGATCATGTACAGGCCATAGGCCAGGTAGGCGAACGCGCTGAAGGGCACCACGAAGCGTCCCGGCTCGAAATCCGGCGTGAGCAGCAGGCGGATGGCATCCGTCCCGAACAGCGACAGCCCAAGGGCCGGCACCCCGGCCACGATGGCGAACAACGTCATGGTTCGTGCGATGGTGCGCGGGGCCTGGGCCTCGTCGCGCGCGTACTCCCAGTACGCCGCGCCCCATGCCAGCGTGAATGGCTGCACCACCAGCGCATTCATCGCCAAGCCGACGGTGTAGCCGATGGCGTACACGCCCACCGCGCGGTAGCCATCCACTGCCCCGATGACGAAGCGGTCGGACAGGCTGAGCGTCCACCCGGCCAGGGCGGCCGGCACCAGCGGCAGCGTGAACCGCAGCAGCGCGAAGGCATATGACCGATCCCACCCCAGCCGCAGGCGGTCCGCGCGGGCCATCATTCCCAGCCCGATGACGACCGACACGAGGGCGGAGATGGCCGATCCGAGGAGGACGCCCATCACGCCCATGTCGAGCACGACGACGAAGACGATGATCAGCACGCTGCCGAGCGCGGCGCGCGTGAAGGCCAGGACCGAGTACGGAAGCGGCCGCCGCTCGCCGCGCAGGAACGAGAGCGGGATCAGGTTCAGCGTGTCGAAGAAAGTGATGGGCCCGATGAGCAGGATGATCGGCAGCTTCCCGGTCCCGCCGAACAGCGCCAGCCCGAGCAGCGGCGCCAGCAGGCTGAAGGCCAGCAGGCCGGCCAGCGAGGCGGCGAGCCGCAGGGTGAGCGTGGTCGCCAGAATGTGCGCCCGCTGCCCTTCGGTCTCGGACTCCTTCAGGTACCAGCGGAAGAAGCCCTGGGGCATCGCCAGGCCCACGATCATGGTGGTCAGCGCCAGCACGGTGTTGAGCACGGCCAGCACGCCGTAGCTCTCGACGCCCAGCTGTCGGGCGTAGATCGGGACGAGGAGGATGGTGAGCGCCTGGTTCGCGATGCCGCCGAGGCCGTACACCGCTGTCTCGGAGATCAGGCGACGCAGGCCCCCACGGAGCGGCGTCGCCGCGCGGTCGCTCACAGTCCCGGAATTCTAGGGTCGCCGCCTAGACTGCTGCCGATGCCGCGCCTCCTGACCGTGACCTCCGTGTGGCCGACCCCGGATCGGCCGAACTTCGGCATCTTCGTCGCCAACCGCTTCCGCGGGGTGCCGGATGTCACCGTCGTCACCGACCCGAGGGACCGCTGGTGGCCGTGGCGCCTGGTCCACTTCGTGTGGCGTGGCCTCAGCGCGCGCGGCCCGTACGACGGCGTCGAGGCTCACATCCTGTACCCCGCCGGCTGGGTGGCGCTGGTGGTCGCTCGACTGCGCAGGGTGCCGCTGGTCGTGTACGCGCACGGCACGGACGCGCGCAGCTACTTCAGCTGGGGACGCGGCTATCGGTTCTTCGTCCGCCAGGTGGTGCGCGGGGCGGACCTCGTGGTGACCAATTCGGAGGACACGGCGGGCTACCTGCGTCGCATCGGGCGGGAGCCGGTGGTCATCCCACCCGGCTACGACGACACGCTGTTCAGGCCCTCGCCCCGCCCACCCGGCGCGCGCGGGCGGGTGCTGTACCTGGGGGGATCCACGCCCGGCAAAGGCCACGAGGTGGCCCGGCAGCACGCCACCACCCTGGCCGGTCCCGGCATTCGGGACCTTGCGCCCGCCGAGGTGGCGAGCGAGATGGCCGCCCATGACGTGGTGCTGGTGCCATCTCACGCCGAGGGATTCGGCATCGTGGCTGCGGAGGCCATCGGATCCGGGCGCTGGGTGGTGGCACGCGACGTGGGTGGGCTGCGGAGCATCATCACCAGCGGGGTGAACGGCACGCTCGTTGCCGACGACGACTGGGCGGGAGCCGTGGCAGCGGTGCCGGACTACGACCCGTTCACCATCGCGCAGACCGTGGACCGCTACCGGCTCACCGCCTCGCAGGCGGCCATGGCCGATGCCTGGAGCGCTCTGCTCCGGCAGCGGGACCGCGGGAGCGGCGAACCGGGCTAGCGCCAGGTGCCGGGGCTCGGCGGCTCTCCCTCTGCATCGACCCCGCGCACGCCGGCCGCCATGGCGGAGTCGATGATCCGCCACGCCTCCTCGACGCCCAGCCAGCCCGCGATCTCGACGGGGCGGCCCTCTAGCTCCTTGTAGATGTCGAAAAAGTTCTCGATCTCGCGCAGCCGGTGCGGCGACAGGTCGTGCAGGGTGGCCGTCTCCTCCCAGCGCGGGTCGTCGTGGGCGACAGCCAGGACCTTGTAGTCGTGGCCCTTGTCATCGGTCATGTCCAGCACGCCGACCGGCCGGGCGCGGACGATGCAGCCGGAGAACGTGGGCTCGCTGATCACCACCAGGACGTCCAGCGGGTCGCCGTCATCGGCCAGGCTGCCCTCGATGAATCCGTAGTCGCACGGGTAGTGCACGCTCGAGTACAGCACCCGATCCAGCACGAACCGCCGGCGAGCGTGGTCGTACTCGTACTTGTTGCGGCTGCCGGACGGGATCTCCACGGTGACCTCCACCAGCCGCGGCGTCTCGTTCACGATGCGCTCCTTCGCGCTCGCCACATCCACCAGAAGAAGCGCGGGTCATCCCACAGATAGCGGCGGGCCAGCCGGCGCGGGTCATGGAACAGCCGATACGCCCACTCCACCCCGACCCGCGTCATCCAGCCGGGTGCCTCCGGCTGCATGCCGCCCAGCACGTCGATCCCGGCGCCGATGCCCACCATGGCGACGCCCGGCAGGTCGGCTGCGTGCGCGGCCATCCAGCGGTCCTGCTTCGGGGAGCCAAGGCCCACGAACACGATGCCCGGCCTCGCGTCTCGCAGCCGCTCCACCGCCGCCATGTCCTCGGTGCCACCGATCTCGAAGCCCATCGGCGGGCTGGTGTGCAGCACGACCTGCGCCCCGTGCTTCTCGAGCCGCCGCGCGGCGAGCTCTCCGGCACCCGGCAGGCCGCCCATCAGGGCGATGGGGGGCGCGCCGGCCCGCCGCGCGACCGCCTGCGGCAGCAGGCGCCCGGTCACCGTGCCGCGCAGCGCGCGGCCGGCCAGCCGCGCGCCGTAGACCACGCCCATGCCGTCGGGCACGCGCAGCCGCGCTCCCTCGAGCAGGCGGCGGAACGCCGGGTCGCGGTGCGCGCGGACCAGGTAGTCGACGTTCGTGGTGACCATGTAGCCGCCGGAGCCATCGCGCGCCCAGTCGATCAGCGCGTCCACGGCAGCGTCGAAGCCGATGTCGTCGACGGTCACGCCCTCGAGCTCCACGCGCCGATGCTCCGCCACCGGTGCGGTGGCGCCGGTCGCCGAGGCCGGGATCGATCGGGTCGGCGTCGTCATCGGGGCCAGTAGCCTAGCGCACGGCCGCCGGCCCAGCGTCCGACCAGGCCGATAGGTCGCGGTCGATCAGCCGCCCCAGCGCCGCGATCTCCGGCGCCAGCTCGGCGGTGAGGCGGCGGCGCAGCTCCGGGTCCATCGGCACGCGCGCTTCCGGCGAGCTGTTGGCGGCCACCACCGCGTCGCGCAGGCGATGCGCCAGTGGGAAGCGCCGGATCCAGGGGACCACCCGCTTCAGCGGGCCTGGCGGCCGGAAGATGAGCCGCTGCAGACCCGCGCTCCGGGCGCGCCGGTTCTCGTTGCGGACCTCGAAGTCCGGTGCGAAGTCCGGGTCCACCCCAAGGAACTCCAAAACGCCGCGGTACATGGCCGGGGTGTCGCGCGTGAAGTCCTCGAAGATGATGACGTGCACGCGCTCGCGCCCGAAGACCTCCAAGTAGCGCGCCAGCTGCTCGGCGAAACGGACGCTGTGGCGGTAGTACAGCGCCTCGCGGCGCAGCGCACCCGGCGGAATGCGGCGCCCCGCGCGGCGATCTGGCTCGGCGGCCAGCGCCTCGCCGAAATCCGCGATGTCCTCGCGGTGGTTGAACAGCAGCTGGCTGTGCTGCGCGTGCATCACGTCGACCGGGTTGCGCAGCATGACGATGACGCGCCCCTCGGGCGCGAAGTCGCGGATCTCGCGCGCAGCCGACGCGGAGTACAGGTACCAGGGCGAGGCCTCGCCCACCGCCTGGTCGGGACGGGCATCGGCGAAGAGGGCCAGGTACTCGTCCTCGGTCATGCGGCGATACCGGGCATCCAGATCCTGCCCGAAGTACATCGGCTCCTTGTGGAAGGGCATGAAGACCTGCGGGTGCTGGCCCAGGTAGTGGTAGAGGGCCGTGGTGCCGGCCTTGAAGCTGCCCACGATGAAGAAGTCGGGCCGCTTCACGCCGCGCCCTCCAGCCACGGCGACAGGTCGCGGCCGATGAGCGTGCCCAGTCGCTCGATCTCGGGCCGCATCTCGGCGACCAGCCGGCGACGGAGCTCCGGGTCCATGGCCCGGCGCTGCTCGGCTCGGCTGTTGGCGCGCAGCACGCGGTCGCGCAGGGCGTGGACCAGCGGGAAGCGACGCAGCATCGGCACCAGCCGCAGGAGCGGACCGGGGGGCTGGTAGACCAGGCGCTGGAGGAGTGGGAAGCGGACCCGCTTGTTCGGGTTGCGGACGGAGAAGTCGGGCGCGAAACCCTCGTCGACCCCAAGGAAGCGCAGCACCTCGCGGTACGTGCCGGCCGTGTCCGCGCGGAAGTCGTCGAAGACGATGACGTGCACCCGCTCGCGGCCGAACGCCTCCAGGTAGCGCTCGATCTGCTCGGCGAAGCGCACGCTCTCGCGGTAGTAGAGGTTCTCGACCCGCAGCGGGCCAGGCGGAATGCGGCGCCCGGCCCGGCGGTCCGGCTCGGCGGCCAGCGCCTCGCCGAAGTCGACGATGTCCTCCTCCACGTTGAACAGCAGCTGGCTGTGCTGGGCGTACATGACGTCGACCGGGTTGCGCACCATGACGATGATCTGCGCGTCCGGGTTGTGCTCGCGGATCTCGCGGGCCGCCGAGCGCGAGTACAGGTACCAGGCCGATGCCTCTCCCACTCGCTGCCCGGGCTTCGCGTCGCGGAACAGCGCGGCGTACTGCTCCGCCGTCATGCGGCCGTAGCGCCGCGTCAGGTCGTCCCCGAAGTACAGCGGCTCCTTGTGGAACGGCATGAAGACGCCGGGATGCTGGCGCAGGTACTCGTACAGCGCGGTGGTGCCGCATTTGAAGGCACCCACGATGAAGAAGTCAGGCATGGGCGCCTGCTAGCCTAGCGATCCGGTGGAACCGCCACAGCACGACGACGCGGCCGCATCCGGGCTGCGGCTCCGCGTGGCCCGCGGCCTGACGTGGACGCTGGTCGACACCTGGGGCCGGCAGATCCTCAACTTCGCGGTCTTCGTGGTGCTGGCACGCCTGGTGTCGGTCGACGAGATCGGGCTGGTGGCGCTGGCCACGGTGTTCGTCGGCTTCGCGCAGCTCGTGGTGGACCAGGGACTCGGGGACGCGCTGATCCAGCGACGCCAGGTCGACCGCGAGCACATGGACACCGCCTTCTGGGTCGCGGTCGCCACGGGCACGACGTTGACGCTGCTGGGCGTTGTGCTGGCCGTGCCGCTGTCGGCCGTGCCGCAGAAGCCGAACCTGACGCCCATCCTGCAGGTGCTGTCCATCACCTTCCTGCTGTCGGCGCTGAGCAGCATCCAGATTGCGATCCTGCGTCGCACGCTCGCGTTCCGCAGCCTGGCCATCCGCGCGCTGGTGGCCGCGCTGGGTGGCGGCGTCATCGGCATCGTGCTGGCCTTCATGGGCTGGGGAGCGTGGGCGCTGGTGGGACAGCAGATCGGCGCGGCCGTCTTCTCGGTGCTGACGCTGTGGGGGGTCAGCGACTGGCGTCCCGGGTTCACATTCTCGCGCCCGCACTTCCGCGAGCTGTTCGGCTTCGGGATGCACGTCACCGGCTCGGACATCCTGAACTTCCTGAGCCGCAACGTGGACAACCTGCTGGTCGGCGCCGTGCTGGGCGACACGGCCCTGGGGCTGTACAGCGTCGCCTACCGGATCCTGAACATCACCCAGGTGATGCTCATCAACGTCGCCCGCAAGCTGGCCTTCCCGGCGCTCTCGCGCCTGCAGCACGACCCGCCGCGGCTGGCCCGTGCCTACCTCCGCCTCAACTGGGTCGGCAGCGTGGCCATCATGCCGGGCTACATCGGCCTGGCGCTGGTTGCCCCCGAGCTCATCGTGCTGCTGTTCGGCGCGAAATACGCCGAGGCCGGGATCGTCGCCTCGATCCTGTTCCTGATCGGCCCGGTGCTCACCCTGCAGGCCTTCAGCGGCGCCCTGCTGAACGCGGCCGGGCATCCCAACGTGGTGTTCCGCTTCCGCCTGATCACCACGCTGACGAGCGTCATCGGCTTTGCCATCGCGGTCAGCTTCGGGATCGTGTGGGTGGCCGCTGCCTTCGTGATCCGCGGCTACCTGCTGCTGCCGCTGAACCTGTACTGGGTCCGCAAGTACGCCGCTGTCCCGGTGGCGGCGTACGTCCGCCAGCTGCGCGGCGTGTTCCTGGCCACGGCCGCCATGGTGGCCGTGGTGCTGGTGCTGCGCCTCCTGCTGCCCAGCGACATGGCGCGCTCGGCGTTCCTGGCGATCGAGGTGGTCGCCGGCGCGCTGACCTTTGCCGCGGTGGTCTTCCTGCTGGAGCGGCCGCTGATCACCGAGCTGCTGCACGTGGCGCGCATGCTGCTTCCGGGGAGGCGGCGAGGGGTCGAGGTGCTGGCTGCTGACGACGACGCCGAGCTCGCCGGTCCCTGAGCCGGAGCGTTCCGCCCCGAGGCGCGATTCGGACCTGATCCGGCTCGGCGACTATCATGCGGCCACCCGCCCGCAAGCCACGCAGGAGTCTGATGGCGCTTCCCACCTTCGTGATCGGCGGCGCGCCGAAGGCCGGCACCACCGCGCTCTGGGCGCAGCTGGCGGCACACCCCGACGTCTGGATGAGCCGCGTCAAGGAGCCCCATTTCCTGACGCGCGATGCCAACAACCCCGCGCCCGGCGTGCACATCATCGGGGCGCCGCGGGCCGACACCCACAGCCGCGGCCTGGCCTGGTACGAGAGCCTCTTCGACGAGGGCGCCGAGCGGCCGGTGCGCGGCGAGGCCAGCACCCACTACCTCGGCGCCCTGGACGGGCCGGAGCTGATGGAGCGCTTCGTCCCCGGGCTGAAGGTGATCTTCGTGCTGCGGCAGCCGGTCGATCGCGCCTACTCGCACTACTGGCACAACCTGAAGCGCGGCCACGACCTGCCGCCGTTCCCCGCCGTGCTCGACGACGATCCGGCCCTTCGCTACGTGATCTACATGAGCCGATACCGCCAGCACCTGGAGCGCTACCGCCACGCTCTGGGCGACGAGCGGCTCCTCTTCGTGCTGTACGACGACCTGCGCTCCTCCCCGGCCGATGCGTATCGGCGCATCTGCCGCTTCATCGGCGCCTCGGAGGACTTCCTGCCCGACTTCGCGCGCGAGCACAACGTGCATGCCGTGCCCGTGAACCGCGGCCTGCAGAAGGTGCTTGCCGCATCCACCTATCGCAGCTGGAGCTTCGTGCCAGCGGCCGTGCGGCGACCGGCACGGGCCATTCGGCAGCGCCTGGAGTCGTGGAACCTGCGCAAGGCAGCCTATGAGCCGATGGACCCCGCCGTGCGGTCGAGCCTGATGGAGCTCTTCCGGGACGACATCGCCTACGTCGAGAGCGTCACGCGGCCGCTGCCCGAGTGGTGGCAGGCGCCCGAGCGGAAGGCGGCGGGAGCGACCGGCACGGCCGGCGTGGCATGAGGGTCGGCCCGCTGGCCAGGCTGCGCACCGGCGTGTCGTATGTCCTCGGCCGCTTCGGCCGCCGTGACCCCGGCACCTGGGTATTCGGCAACCAGAAGGGCTTTCGCGACAACCCGCGCTACCTGGCGGAGCACGTGGCCCACCACCATCCCGATGTCGAGGTGTGGTGGATCGCCCGTCGCGAGGGTGAGGCTGCCGCGGCGCGCGACGCCGGACTGCGGGCGGCGCTGCGCGGCACTCAGGAGGCGGCCGGGGTGCAGCGGCGCGCGGCGGCGGCGTTCCTGTCGAACGGCTTCCAGGACCTGCAGCCTGAGCACCTCGGCGGCGCGTTCGTCGTCGACCTGCGGCATGGCAAGGGCCTGAAGCGGGTCCTGCTGGACATGGACGACAAGCGACCCACCTCGTGGTGGCGGACACCGTTGGCCGCCCTGCAGGCGTGGTGGATCCGCCGCCGCCTCGGCCGCATCAGCCTGATCGTGGCGCCGGGCGAGATGGCGCGCCAGATGTATCTCTCCGCCTATGGCACGGACCCGTCGCGCGTGCAAATCCTCGGATCGCCGCGCTTCGACGTGATCGAGGGCGGCGACGCCTTCGAGCGAGCCAGCGGCGGCGACCTTCGCGCGCGGCTCGGAGTGCACGGGGACGACTACGTCGTGCTGTGGCTGCCCACCTGGCGCGAGGCCGGTGACGCGGCCTGGCTGCCTCGCCTCGACGCGCAGACGCTGGACGGCTGCCTGGACGGAACGCGGATCGTCCTCCTGGCCAAGCCGCACCCGTTCAGCGACGAGGCCGTGTACCGCGAGCGCCTGCCGGAGGGTCCGCGGCTGCGCCTGCTGCCGGAGGCTGATGTCGACGCCAACTGCCTGCTGCGCGTCGCCGATGCGCTGGTCACCGACTTCTCGAGCGCCGCCTTCGACTTCGCCCTGCTGGACCGGCCGCTGCACTTCTTCGTGCCCGACATCGACGACTACCGCGGCGGCAAGGGCCTGTACGAGCCGCTCGACACGATCTCCGGCGGCAGCCACCACACCGACTGGCCGTCGTTGCTGGCCGCCGTCCGCGACGCGGCCGCGGGCACGGATGCCACCGGCCTCGCCAACGCGCGGCGCACCCTGGCGCGCGGCGGCCTGAACGCCGAGCCCGGCAGCTCGGAGCGGATCTACCGCGTCGTGGCCTCGTCCATCGGCCTGGGACCCGCCGATGACTGATCTCGTCCTGCTGGCCGCGGGCCTGGGCACCAGGCTGGCCAGCCTGGGAGCCGATGTTCCGAAGGTGCTGCTGATGCTGCCCAGCGGCCGCACGATGCTCGGCGAGAACGTGCACAACGCGCTCGACACGGGCGCCGTCGCGCGGGCGGTGATCGTCACCGGCCATCGCGCGGACCTGGTCGATGCCGAGGTGGAGGTGCACGAGCACGCCACCGGCATCCTGACCATCCGCAACCCGGACTACGCGACCCACGGCCCCATCCGCTCGGTGTGGGCGGCGCGCGCGATCCTGGCGGCCGGCGACTTCCTGCTGGGCAACGGCGACACGTACTACCGGGCCGATGCGTTCCACGCGCTGACCGACCAGCGCGGGGCGGGCGTCTACCTTGGCTACTCGACTC
>DASSNI010000076.1:0-2780 GCA_035701385.1 Candidatus Limnocylindria bacterium
GTCCGCCCGGCGGCCGGCGCGCCGGTGTCGACCCCCATCACCTGGGACGAGCTGGACGACCCCAAGCTGCGGTCGGACCGATGGAACATCGACACCCTGCCGAAGCGCCTGGCAAAGGTGGGGGACCTGTTCGAGCCGGCAACCCGGCTGGCGCAGGAGCTGCCCGAGATCTAGCGACGGCCGTTACGCCGCACAAGCAAACGCGCCCCGGTCACCCGCCGAGACGGGCTTCCGTGGCGCGTTCTTCCCCCGCGGGTGCGGGTGGCGTAGCCCTAGGAAGGCCAGCCGCCGCCGTTATGGACCGTCCGCATGGGGACCTCTCCTGATGCGTTACCGGCGCGAGTGCTCTCGTTCGCGTCCTGGCAACACCATCCCGGAGGGAGGTCCGGCGAACAATGACCCATCGGTACATGTCCGCCTGTCGGATCCCGGTACTTTCGGCGGTGCAACTGGTCAAGTAACGCTTGCCAAGGCATGTACACTGCGCCCATGCCACGCACGAAAACCGCGGCCCGTCCGACGGAGCACGACGCCGCGCTTGCGCGGCAAATCGGTGAGCGCATCAGGGAGGCGCGTCGGCGTGCCGGCCTGACGCAGCAGCAGCTCGCCGGAGACCGGTACACCAAGGCCTACGTCAGCGCCCTCGAGACCGGCATTGCCCGACCCTCCATGGTCGCGCTGAGCTACCTATGCGAGCGCCTCGGCCTGCCGCCCAGCCACTTCCTGGATGAGCAGACCCCGGCCTGGACCCGCCTCGAGGTCGACATGCAGCTCGCCTCCGGCGAGTGGCAGGCAGCCGCCGAGGGCTACGAGGCGCTCCTGGCCGATGTCCAGGACGAGCAGGTCCGCGCGGAGCTGCTGCGCGGCCAAGCGGAAGCGCTCGCCAGGCTGGATCGCGGTCGCGAGGCCGTGGCCGCAGCCGCCGAGGCCGCGCGCATCTTCGGCTCCCTGGGCCGCGTCTCCGAGGAGGCGCTCAGCCGCTACTGGCTGGCCTATGGACTCTACCTCTCCGATGCCGAGGCGGATGCCCGCAGCATGATCAACGGCCTGCTGGCGCGGGTGCGTGCCGGCCTCAAGGTCGAGCCCGAGTTCGAGATGCGGCTGCTGATCGCGCTGGCAGCCATCGAGTCGAAGGCCGGCAACCATGCCGAGTCGCTGGCCAACCTGGAAGCCGCCCGCGGAATGGCCGATGACCTGGACGATCGGCGCCGCGCCATGTTCCTGTTCAACCTGGCCATCAACTACCGCGAGACGGGGGACGTGGAGGCGGCCCTGCGCACCGGCACCCAGGCGCTTGCCCTGCTGCGCGCCGCCGGATCCTCGTTCGAATCGGCGCAGATCGAGAACGACCTGGCCAGCACCTACCTGGCGACCGGCAACGTCGCGCGGGCGCGCGAGCTGGCCGCCGAGGCGCGCCACGAGTTCGAGGTGGCGGGGGACGACCGCAACCTGTGCGCGGTGCTCGACACGGAGGCCCAGATCGCCCTGGCCGCAGGCGAGCTGGACACCGCTCTCGAGGTGGCGCGTCGTGCTCTGGAGCTGGCCCGGCAGTCCGGCAATCAGCACGTCGAGATGGCCGCCATCCTGACCGAGTCCCGCGCGCTGCGGGCAAAGGGCGACGTCACGACTGCGGAGGAGCGCTACGAGCAGGCCGCCGAGCTGGCGCGCAACAGCTCGATGCCGTCTCGCCTGCGCGAGGTCCTGAGGGAGTGGGCGGAGCTGCGTGCGGCGTCCGGCGACCACCGCGGCGCGTACGAGCTGACGAACGAGGCGCTGGCGGTCAACTGACCTCGAATCCTGTCAAAAAAGTATTGACAGGGGCGCTTCGGTACAGATAGTCTGCCGGCGACGAGTTGGTGTGGGCACCCGTTGGATTTCCGACGGACCAGCTCGAGCATTGGGGGAGACGGGATCGGAGAGCGGGCACATCTCCGATCCCGTTGTGTGTTCGCTAGCATTCCCTCATGACCCGACGCCTCTTCATCTTCGACGCCCCTGATGTCTTCCTGCCCGCCACCGTGGGGGAACCGGGTCAGCGGACCTTCTTCCTCCATGCGCGCAAGGGCCGCGCGGTGGTGAACGTCGCGCTCGAGAAGGCGCAGGTCTCTGCGCTCGCCGATCGCATGACCGATCTGCTGATTGCCGTGGACGAGCGGCAGCCATCGCCCTCGTCCACGCCCGAGACTGAGCCGCCCACCGCCGCTCTCACCCCTGATGGGCCGATGGTCGAGGCCTTCCGCGTCGGCGCGATGGCGCTGTCCTGGGACGGCGAGGCCGAGCGGGTGGTCATCGAGGCTCAGCCCGAGGACGCCAGCGGCGAGTACGTCGAGGCGGCGGACAGCGACGAGGATGGCCCCGACCTCATGCGCGTGCGGATCGGTATCGGACAGGCGGAGGCCTTCGTGCGCCGCGCCCAGGCGCTGGTCACCGCCGGGCGTCCGCCCTGCCCGTTCTGCGGTCAGCCACTGGAGGCCACCGGCCACTTCTGCCTGCGCAGCAACGGGCAGCTGAACTGAGCTCCGGGGGCCCCTCCGATCCGGAGTCCGCGCCGGGTACCGGCGAGCCGCCGAGCATCGGCGCACCGCCCAGCCACGCTGGCTTCACGCCGGAACTGCGTGTCGACTGGCTGCCGGCTGACGAGCTGAGCGGCGGCCTGCCCGGGCGCCTGGGGATGACCTTCCTGCCCGGCAAGCGCGGCGCATCGCTCCGCTACCCCGGACACGTGTACCGGCGCGACACGGCGACCGACCTGGCGGCGCTGCGCGCGGCCGGCGTGCAGC
>DASSNI010000077.1:0-3765 GCA_035701385.1 Candidatus Limnocylindria bacterium
CGGGCAGCCGAACCGCGAGGGGCTGCAGATCGGCTTCCGGCTCGAGACCGCCGGCGAAGTGGACGCCTGGGCGCAGGAGCTGGCCCAGCGCGGCTTCGCGCTGGCGGCGCCGCCCTCCGGGGACCATTGGGAAGGGATGCGATCCTTCCGCCTGGCCGATCCCGAAGGGCGGCAGGTGGCCGTCTTCTACGCCTACCCGGACTGAGCGATCCGTTCCCACGGCTAGCGGCGCCAGCCCCCGAGCGGCCGGCTGACGGCGGCCACCACACGACGCGGGCGGCGGAAGATGCTGGCGGCGATCACCACCAGGCCGAGGCCCATCAGTATCGCCGGCGAGATGGCACCCAGGCCGCTATTCCACGGGCCGCTGACGGCGGTGTCAGGCTGGTCACCGTTGCCGCCCGCATGGCTGGCGTGTGCACCCGCGGAGTCGCCGGGGGCGGTCCGCTCCCGGTCCGGCTGTCCGGCAGCGCCACCACCGCCGTCACCGCCGCGCACCACCAGCGTGCCGTGCATGTCGGAGTGAAAGTCGCAGCGGTACTCGAAGGTGCCTGCCTTGGTGACCTTCATGCTCCACGACTGACCGGGATCGAGCCGGCCCGAGTCGAAGGCGCCATCGACAGAGGTGACGGTATGCGGGTCATCGTCGCGGTTCGTCCAGGTGATGGTGTCACCGACGCTGACAGTGATCACACCGGGCGCAAAGGCCGAGTCGGAGATGTCCACGGCGTGCTGTGCCGCCCGTGCCGGGGCGGGAGAGAACGTCGCGGCGGCCGCTACGAGCGTGAGAGCGGCGACTGCCGGCAGGAAGCGGGGCATGGTGAATCGCACGGATCGTCCTTCCAGGGTGGGTTGTCACCAGGTACGAGGCAGGGCATCGGCGAAAGGTTTCACCGGCGGTCTCCGGCGTTCCACGCTCGTTGACCGGCCCTCCCATTGCGGGTAGAATCCTGCGGCGTTTGCGTGGATGTCGGCCACCCGTCGGTATCGGCTGGTGGCCTGTTTGTTTGAAGGAGCCGCGGCATAGCAAGGGACCTGCGAGTCAACGAGATGATCCGGATCCGCGAGGTGCGGGTCATTGACGACGAGAACCAGCAGCTGGGTGTGATGCCCACGTTCGAGGCTCTCAAGCTGGCCCAGGAGAAGGGGCTCGACCTCGTGGAGGTTGCGCCCACCGCGGTTCCCCCGGTGTGTCGCATCCTGGACTACGGCCAGTACAAATACGAGCTGCAGAAGCGCGAGCGCGAGGCGAAGAAGAAGCAGAAGTCGCAGACCTTCAAGGAGATCCGGCTTCGGGTCAAGATCGACGTCAACGATCTCCGGACGAAGCTGCGACGGGCGGGCCAGTTCCTCGACGAGGGCGACCGCGTCAAGGTGACGGTCCAGTTCCGCGGCCGCGAGATGAGCCATGCCAACCTGGGGCGTGACCTCCTCGACCGGGCGGCAGAGCTGCTGATCGAGCACGGCACCGTGGAGCGACCGCCGCTCCTCGAGGGCCGGAACATGTACATCGTCATGGCGCCGCTCGAGAAGCGGCCGGAGAAGCAAGCGAAGAGCGAGGGTGGTGCGGCGCAGGCGCCGGCCGCCACCGCCGCGGCCCCGGCGAACGGGGGAGAGACCATCGGCGACGCGCTCGCCGCCAAGGGAACGGCACCGGCCGCCACGGCCGAGCCGCCGGCCCCGACAGGCGACGAAGCGCAGCAGCCGACAGAACAGGGATAGCAGTGCCGAAGATCAAGACCCACAAGGGAACCGCCAAGCGCTACAAGAAGACCGGATCCGGCAAGTGGGTCCGGCCGAAGGCGTGGCGCGGCCATCACCTGGAGATCAAGTCCAGCCGCCGCACGCGTCGCTACGCGGGCAAGGCGGTCGTTTCCAAGGCGCACAGCGAGCAGCTCGAGCGGCTGCTCCCGTACGCGTAGGGCGCCGATCAGATGGCACGAGTCAAGCGCGGCGTCGCCGCACACCGCCGTCACAAGCGCCTGCTGGCGCAGGCCCGCGGCCGACGCGGCACCCGCTCAACCCTGATCCGCCCGGCGCGCGAGGCGCTGTTCCACGCCCTGGTCTACGCGTATCGCGACCGCAAGGCGCGGAAGCGCGACATGCGCCGGCTGTGGATCGAGCGCATCAACGCCGCCTCGCGGCAGCACGGGCTGCCGTACGGACGCTTCATCGCCGGCCTCAGGCAGGCGGGCGTGGAGGTCGATCGCAAGGTACTGGCCGACCTGGCCGTGCGCGAGCCGGCAGCCTTCGCGACCATGGTCGAAACCGCCAAGGGCTCGTTTACCAGCTAGCCGGCGTTCCGCACGCCGGCTCCACGGCCCTGCTCCGAATTCGGAGCGGGGTCGTTCGTTTTTCGCCGATGATCAGCAGGTATGGCGCAGGTGATCCGATGGAGTGGCAGGCAGGGGGTTGGCCGATGCGGCAGGCAGCCGTCAGGAGACGGCGTGCGGCCGTGTCGCGGTGCGGCCGTGCAGCACGACGGGGCGCGCCGGCGTGACTGACCTGCACTCCCGCCTGGCGCGGCTGCGCGACGCGCTCCCGGACCGCCTGGCCGCCGCGGCCGATGCAGCGGCGGTCGAAGGACTGCGGCATGCGCTGCTGGGTCGGTCCGGCGAGCTGACCACGCTGATGCGCGAGCTGGGCACGGCGTCTGCCGAGGAGCGGCCTGCGCTGGGCAGGCTGGCCAACGAGGTCCGCTCGGCCATCGAGGAGGCGCTCGCGGCGCGGCTGGCGGAGGTATCCGCCGGGGCGCTGGAAGCCAGGCTCCAGGCCGAGCGGCTGGACATGAGCGCACCGGGCCGGCCGGTGCGCATCGGCCATCTGCATCCCACGCTCACGGCAGAGCGCGACTTCCGGGAGATCTTCCACGCCTTCGGCTTCGAGGTGTTCGAGGGCCCGGAGATCGAGACCGAGTGGTGGAACTTCGAGGCGCTGAACATTCCGCCCGACCACCCGGCGCGCGATCTGTGGGACACGCTCTACGTGGCCGAGCCAGGCAGTGACCCGCTGCGACCGGCGGAGGACGGCACGATCCTGCGCACCCACACCTCACCGGCGCAGATCCGCGCCATGAAGGCGCTGACCCCGCCGATCCGGGTGATCACGCCGGGCCGCTGCTTCCGCTACGAGAACGTGGCGGCGGACCGCAACTTCGAGTTCTTCCAGATCGAGGGGCTGGTGATCGATCGCGACACCAGCCTGGCCGACCTCAAGGGCATGCTCGAGGAGTTCGCGCGCGCCCAGTATGGCGACGACACGCGGACCCGCTTCCGCCCCGGCTACTACCCGTTCACCGAGCCAAGCGTGGCCTTCGACATCAGCTGCCAGGTGTGCGGCGGCGTGGGGTGCCCGGCCTGCAAGAAGTCCGGCTGGGTGACGCTGCTGGGCGCCGGGATGGTGCATCCCACCGTGATCCGCAACGGCGGCTACGACCCGCAGGAGTACCAGGGCTATGCCTTCGGCTTCGGGCTGGATCGCATCGCCATGAACCGCCACGGCATCAGCGACATGCGCAGCCTGATGAGTGCCGACCTGCGTTTCCTGCAGCAGTTCCCGGGAGGGCGGTAGTGCTGGTACCGCTGTCCTGGCTGCGCGACTACGTCGACGTCGAGCTGAGCCCCGAAGCGCTCGCCGAGCAGCTGACCCTCCGCGGCATGGAGGTGCAGGGCATCACCGTGTCGGGCGCGGACTGGACCGATGTGGTCGTCGGGCGGCTGCTCAGCGTGGAGCGGCATCCGAACGCCGACAAGCTGTGGCTTACCA
>DASSNI010000078.1:0-5174 GCA_035701385.1 Candidatus Limnocylindria bacterium
ACGGCACGCCGTTGCGCGAGCCGAGCATGTCCAGGTTTAGGTAGCCGATGGGTGTCTGCACGTCGCCACTGCCCAGGCTCTCCACGTAGTCGCGCGAGCCGTAGATGCCGTACTCCTCGCCCGCCCAGAAGCCCACGCGCAGCCGGCCGGCCGGCCTGCCACCGGCCAGCGAGCGGGCGATCTCGAGCACCGCGGCCACGCCCGAACCGTCGTCGTTCAGGCCGGGACCGTCGAGCACCGAGTCCAGGTGCGCGCCGACCATGGCCACCCGCCCGCCGTCAGCCGGCATCTCGGCAATGACGCTGTGTGCCGTCGCCGGCGTGAGCGCCGTCTCGAGGTGGACGGTGAGCCCCTGACCGGCTGCCGCGGCGGCCAGCAGGGCGTCACCAGTCGCCGTCACCGCGGTCATTGCCGGGATGTCGATCCCCTCCGGCGAGATGAGCGTCGGCCGCAGCGCCGTGCCCGGCTCGCGATCGGGGTAGACGGCGATCAGCGCCACGGCGCCGGCTTCCACCGCGTTGAGCACGGTCTGCCGCCGAAAGCACGGCCCGGGCGGCGTGATCGCGATCGCGCCGCGCGGGAAGGCGGAGAAGTCGCCGGCGTCGCAGCCCTGGTTGCCCTCGCCGCCCGCCGAGTCGGGGAAGCCGACGGTCGCCAGCGGCGCGGTCAGGTCGCCGGACGCGGAGTACAGCATCGCCCGGAAGTCGCGGCCGCTCGCGAACGCCGTGCCGTCTTCCAGGGTCAGCGTGGCACCGGGCAGCTCCGCGAACGCGGTGAAGTCGACCACCGGCGTGGTGACGGTGTAGCCCATGTCACGCAGCTGGCCGACGACGTAGTCAACCGAGGCGGCGTAGCCGGCCGTCCCCGCCGCGCGCGTGCCGCCGTGGTCGGCGGCGATCCGGGCCAGCGCCTCCAGGTGCTGCTGCAGGCCCTCCGCGCCGATCTCGACCGTGCCGCCGGGCGGGATCGAGATGGAGGCCAGCGGCGTGCTGGTCGGCACCGCCGGCGCGGGAGAGCAGCCAGCAAGGACCAGCAGCAGGATGGCAGCGCGGCGCCGCAGCGTGGTGGACATGCTGAAGCGAATACCCCCGGACCCGCCAGGCCGTTCGATCCGCTCCTTGGCGGTGCCGGGTGCCGTTGCTAGAATCGGCTCCGCTGCGGGAGTAACTCAGTTGGCAGAGTGTCTGCTTCCCAAGCAGAATGTCGCGGGTTCGAATCCCGTCTCCCGCTCCATCCCCCACCCGACAGCCAGCCCCGCTGCGGCATGCCGTGCGCGGCGACACCTGGAGGCGGCAAGGCAATGATCGACGAAGACAGGCTGAGCCAGCTGAGCAGCGACCTGAACGAGGTCCACACCCTGGTCGAGATCGCGCGTCGCATGCTCTGGGCGGCGGAGGGCGACCCCGAAGGAGCCGATGAGCCCTCCGCACGGATGCGACGCATCCTGGACCACCTGGACCAGGCGCACACCCAGCTCGACGAGGTGATGGACGAGGTCGAGGCCGAGCGCGGCGGGCAGCCGCTGGCCGGCGACCACGGAACCGGCCCGCTCATCCACTAGGCCTCGGGGCCGGCCTCAGATCGCGCGGACGCGGTTGTTGCGCGGGTTGTGCTCCAGCTCGACCAGGCCCAGCGCCTCGAGCAGCGGCGGCAGGTACATGCCAAACCGGCCGCGATAGCCCTTGCGCAGGCCGTACCAGCCACCCACCGGGTTGTCGGCCGATCGGCCCCAGGCCTCCACGCTGCCGGTCGGCGCCTCCTTCTGCTCATCGGCTGCACCGAGCGAGACCCAGTCGCCCTGCGCCTTCAGCCAGGCGTGCAGGTCGTCGATCGCGCGCAGGTGGTACTGGAGCCGGGTCGATCCGACCTGGCAGACCAGCGCCGGCGGATCGGCCGACTCGTCACGGTACATCTCGTACTCGCTGGTGCCCGGAGCCGTCTTCAGCCGCCAGGGGTTCTCCTTGGTGCCATCGCCGTCGACCATCGGTCAGTGAACCTCCGTTTCGCGCGCCCATCAACACCGGAACCTTCCGCTCGATGGGGTCACTGCGGCATCATGCCGCGCATGAACGAGCCGCGCAGCATGCTGGCCATCGACGGCAGCACGGCCCGCAGCCTGCTGCCAATGGACCGCTGCATCGACCTGATGGCCGATGCCCTGGCGGGCCTGGCGCGCGGCGAGGCCACCAACCCGCTGCGCAGCATGGTCCCGGTGCCTGCCAGCCAGCCCTCGGTGCTGGCCACCATGCCGGCCGTCCTGGCCAATCCGCCGGCCATGGGGGTCAAGATCATCAGCGTCTTTCCCGGCAACCACGAGCAGGGCTTCGATTCGCACCAGGGCTTCGTGCTCCTGTTCGAGGGTGAGCACGGCACGCCCGTGGCGCTGATCGACGCCATCGCCATCACCGCCGTCCGCACCGCGGCGGCCAGCGGCCTGGCCACGCGCCTGCTGGCCCGGTCCGATGCCACGAGCCTGGCCATCCTGGGTTCCGGCGTCCAGGCCCGCTCCCACCTGGACGCGATGCGCGCCGTCCGCGACCTGGGCGAGGTTCGCGCCTGGAGCCCGCACGCCGATCGGCTGCGCCAGTTCGTGGCTGACTCGGTCGAGGCCGGCGTCCACGTGCAGGCGGCGGGAAGCGCCGAGGAAGCGGTGCGCGGAGCCGACATCGTCTGCACCGTGACCGCCTCGACGCAGCCGGTCCTGCGCGGCGAGTGGCTCGTACCGGGCGTGCACATCAATGCCGTCGGCTCGTCGGTGCGTTCAAGCCGGGAGCTGGACAGCGAGGCGGTGCGGCGTGCGCGCCTCTTCGTGGATCGGCGGGAGTCGGCCCGCAACGAGGCCGGCGACTTCCTGATCCCGCTGGGCGAGGGCGTGATCGGCGAGGACCACATCGTGGCCGAGATCGGCGAGGTGGCGGCCGGCATGGCGCCGGGCCGCACCTCCGACGACGAGATCACCCTCTTCAAGTCGCTGGGCCTGGCGGTCGAGGACCTGGCCGCTGCGCGCTGGATCCACCAGCAGGCGGTGGCCAGCGGCGCGGGCACGCCCATCCCGCTTGGCTGACGCTGCCATGCCCGGCGCGGGGCTGAAGCCGGTCAGCCTGGCCGACATCGAGGCCACCGCGGATCGCATTCGCGGCATCCCCCTCCGCACGCCGCTGCTCCGCCTGGACGGCGCGACCTCACCGGACATCCACCTCAAGCTCGAGAACCTGCAGCCGGTCGGCAGCTTCAAGATCCGCGGCGCCGCGAACTCCGTGGCCACGCTGGACGCCGGCCGGCTGGCGGACGGCATCGGCACGGCGAGCGCCGGCAACATGGGCCGCGCCGTGGCATGGCTGGCGCATCGTCACGGCATCCCCTGCACGGTGGTGGTCCCCGACGGCGCGCCAGCGGCCAAGCTGGAGCCGATGCGGGCGCTCGGCGCCTGGATCGTGGAGGAGCCCTTCGAGCGCTGGTGGCGGGCGCTGGTCGACAACGGCCACCCAGCGGTCGGCGGCACCTTCCTCAGCGCCTTCGCCTCGCAGCCGATGATCGCCGGCAACGCGACGATCGGCCTGGAGCTCGTCGCCGACCTGCCGGAGCTCGAGGCGGTGGTGGTGCCGTACGGCGGCGGCGGGCTGTCGAGCGGCATCGCCTGCGCGGTGCGCGCCCTTCGCCCGGACGTGCCGGTCTACGCGGCAGAGGTCGAGGGCGCCGCCCCGTTCGCCGCTGCGCTGGCCGCCGGGCGGCCGGTGGACGTCGAGCTGCGGCGCAGCTTCGTGGACGGCATCGGCAGCGGCCGGGTGGTGGACGCCATGTGGCCGCTCGCGTCGGAGGTGCTGGCCGGGTCGATCGTGGTCACCCTCGACGAGGTGCGGGCTGCGCTCCGCCTTCTGGCCGCCGGCGCGCGGGTCGTGGCCGAAGGGGCCGGGGCCGTGGCGCTGGCTGCCGCGCTCACCGGCAGGGCAGGGAGTGGACGCGTGGCGGTCGTCATCTCGGGCGGCAACATCGACCCGCCGATGCTCGCCGAGATTGTGCGCCCCGCGCCATGAGCCCCGGGCTTCACGCGCCCGACACACGGCGCTGCCAGGCTGCCCGCGTGCGAGGTGGCGTGCTGCTGGCGGTTGCCCTGATCCTGGGCGGCTGCGGCGTGGCGCCGGCCACGCCATCGGCCCAGGGCAGCGCACCGGCCGCGTCACCGCCCACCCCCGCCTCGGCCAAACCGACCCCGACCGTCGAGCCGACGAATGCACCAGCAGCGCGAGGCTGGCGCCAGCTTGCGGCGCAGGGTCCCTCGGCGCGGGAGGATCACACCTGGACGGTGTCCGGGGACGGCGCTACCGCCTACCTCTTCGGCGGCCGCATGTCCGATGGCACCGCGCTCGACGACATGTGGGCCTACGACCTCCGCGGGGACGCCTGGTCCGTCATCGAGGCCACCGGGCCATCGGCGCGGTTCGGGCACAACGCGGCGTGGGTGGACGGCGTCGGCCTGGTGGTCTTTGCCGGACAGGGCCCCGATGGCTTCCACGATGACCTGTGGGCCTTCGATCCGGAGGCCGACAGCTGGCGCTCGCTGCCCGCCACGGGAGCAGTGCCGCTGGCCCGCTACGGCAGCTGCGCCGCACTCGGGCCGGATGGGCGGCTGTGGATCAGCCACGGGTTCACCAGCGACGGCTCACGCTTCTCGGATACGCGCGCGTACGACTTCGGCAGCGGCAGGTGGACGGATGAGACGCCGGACTCGGGACGTCCGGTGGAGCGATGCCTGCACGGCTGCTGGTGGACCGCCGATGAGCAGCTCGCGCTCTTCGGCGGACAGACCACCGGCGTCGCCGCCCTCGGCGACCTGTGGCACTTCGACCCGGACCGGCCGACGGCGGGCCGGTGGCGGCGGCTCGCTGACCCCGCCGAGCGCCTGGAGGCGCGGCAGCTCTACGCGTCCGCGCGGGTGGCGAATGTGACCGTCATCTTCGGCGGCGGCACGCTGGACGGCGGGTACCTGGCCGATACCTGGCTCCTCGACGATGCGGGAGCGGCGACACGCCTGCGCGCAGATCCCGCACCCGCCGCTCGGTCAGGGGCAGAGCTGATCGCCGATCCGCAACGCCACCGCCTGCTGCTGCTCGGTGGCCGCGACGCCGATGGCGCGATGGCCGACCTGTGGGAGCTGGCCCTGCGCTGACGCGCCT
>DASSNI010000079.1:0-4137 GCA_035701385.1 Candidatus Limnocylindria bacterium
AGCGACTCGCCCTTGGTGGCGCTGCTGGCGGCCATCGGCAGGTCGAGCACCTGCGCGCCGACGGCGGTGGCGGCCAGCTCGAAGCTGACCCGCGTGCGGGTGGAAGGCTCCGCGAAGGCGAGGCCCACCACGTGTCCCGCCAGCGGCCGCGGTGGCGCCCCGCGCTCGCGCAACTCGCGCAGCTCCGCCGCGAGGTCGAGGCAATGGGTGATGGCAGCCCGATCGAGCTGGTCGACGTCCAGGAGATGCCGCGCGCGCCACTGGCCGGTGGGCAGGTCGAGGGGCGGAGTGGCTGGCGGCGAGTCGAGCATGCGTCTCCTTGGCGGCCTCACGGGACCGCGTTAAAGGGTCGCCGCGCAGTATACGGCTCCGCCGCGTGACCTCTCGGGCCGCCTCTCCCGCCGCATGGCATGCTGTGCGGGTGCCCGAGCTCACGCTCCTGTTCACCGATGTCGAAGGCAGCACCCAGCTGGTCGAGCGCCACGGCGCCGCCGGCACCGAGGCGCTGATCCGGCACCACGCCATCATCCGCGCTTCATCCGAGGAGCACGGCGGCCGCCTCTTCGAACGCATCGGCGATGCCGCGTATGCCGTCTTCCCGGATCCAGCCTCAGCGGTGGCAGCCGCCGTCGACATCCAGCGGCGCATGGCCGCCGAGGACTGGGGCGGAGTGGGCCCGGTCCGCGTCCGCGTGGCGCTGGACACCGCCGACCTCACCGAGCGCGACGGGCGCTTCTTCGGACGCGGCCTGCACCGCTGCGCGCGCATCCAGTCGCTGGCGCGCGGGGGCGAGACGCTCGTATCGGACGAGACTGCCCGTCGCGTCACGGATCACCTGCCGCCCGACCACCGGCTGCGGGACCTGGGGCAGCACCGGCTGCGGGGACTTGCCGGCTCCGTGCGCGTGTGGGGCGTGGTGCCGGCGCCCGCCGCCGAGCGCACCGAGGACCGCCCCGCCGACACGGCCGCGCCCATCCGCGTGCTGTTGGTGGACGACTACGAAGTCGTGCGGCGCGGGCTGCGCGGCTTCCTGGAGCTGCTGCCCGAGATCGAGATCGTCGGGGAGGCGGGCAACGGGCGGGAGGCGGTGGATGCGGCGTATCGGCTCCAGCCGGACGTCATCCTGATGGACCTGGTGATGCCCGAGATGGATGGCCCGCAGGCCATCGCAGCCATCCGGGAGCGGCAGCCCGAGATCGCGGTGGTGGCACTGACCAGCTTCACCGAGCCGGAGCGCATGCAGGCCGCGCTGGCAGCGGGCGCCGTCGGGCACCTCACCAAGGATGCCGAAGCCGAAGAGGTCGCCGAGGCGGTGCGCGCCGCCTACGCCGGCAGGCTCGCCTCCGCCTGACGGGCTGCGGCCTTCTCGACCACCACCTCGTCGACGTGGTCGGTCTCGGTCAGACGCACGTGGACCAGGTCGTCGCGTGCGGTGGGCAGGTTCTTGCCCACGTGGTCGGCACGGATCGGCAGCTCCCGGTGCCCGCGGTCGACGACCACCGCCAGTCGCACGGCACGTGGTCGTCCGTGGTCGGTCAGAGCGTCCAGCGCGGCGCGCACGGTGCGCCCGGTGAAGAGCACGTCGTCGACCAGCACCACCGTGCGGCCGTCGACCTCTGGAATGGCCTCGGTGCGTTTCACGATGGGCGCATGCGCCAGCCGCGTCAGGTCGTCGCGATAGAAGGTGATGTCCAGCGAGCCGACCGGCGGGCTGATGCCCTCGTGCTGCTCGATGAGCCCGGCGAGCCGCCGCGCCAGCGGCACGCCCCGGCTGCGCACGCCCACCAGCACCAGGTCCTGCGCGCCGCCGTCGCCCTCCACGATCTCGTGGGCGATGCGCGTCAGCGCGCGCCGCAGGTCATCGGCTCCCAGCACGCGGGTCTCGGTCACGCGCCGAGTGTAGCCCGGCCTGCCACCGGTGGCGGCTACTCGTCTCCGCTGAGGTAGGCGGGGTAGATGCCCGGGCCCACCCAGACGCGATCCTGCCCGAAGGTCTCGACCTCGTCCGGCACGTCACCCAGGTTGCGCGTCACCAGTCTCAGCTCGGCGGTGGGTCCGTACTCTCCGCTATGAGGGCCGGCCGCGGTCGCGACGGTGATTGCCAGGAACTGGCCGCCCCCCAGGCCGACATGCACCACCCGGTTCCCCTGCGTGTCGCCGGCGTCGAGCGCCTGGAGCGGGCCGATCGTGCCCGGGCCGCTGGCGGCGTGGGCGTAGTACACGCGGCGTGGATCCGGGAACCCCTCGGGCTGCTGCACGCCGGTCCACTGCGCATCCCAGACGGCCAGCCCATCGCGATCCGGAGCCCAGGCGAAGCGGGCGCTCTCGAAGGCGGCGCCGCCGGGCTGCACCTGCAGGCTATCGAACACCTGGAACTCCGGGTCGGGCTCCAGCGGCGGGTCGCCCTCGACGCCGGCGTAGGTGCGGTACAGCATCCCGCCTCGCGAGAAGAGCCAGCCCACGCCATCGGCCCGCGCCATCTCGCCGCTCCAGAAGGCGACGATCGGCGCAACCGCCGGTCCCTCGTCGAACGGCCCTTCATGGTTGTCGACCGGCAGGAAGACGCCGGGGTAGCTTGCCAATGCCGCGTCCGCCGGATCGGCGGGCTGGGGCATTGACTCGTCCAGCGGCAGCTCGATGCGGTACGAGGTGGGCGACCCCTGTTCGGCGGTGCTGACCCACAGCCATGCTGCGTCGCCACCTCCGTAGAAGCTGCCGGCGAAGCTGCGGCCGGTGTCGGTGATGCGCACCGGCGCCGGATCGGCTGCACGGGTGTCGAGCACCCACACATCGGCCGACCCGTCCTGGTCGATGTAGGTGTAGGCCAGCAGCTCGCCGAAGGTCGACCAGCTGAGCCGCGAGAACGGCGAGTCCATGCCCTGCTGCCCAAGGTCGATCAGCGTCTCGTCCGACTGCCGGAAGGCGTAGGTGCTCACCAGCCCCGAGTCGTCGCCCATCACCCGGAAGGCGAGCCAGTCGCCGTCGGGCGACATCGCAGCGTCGATGGGCGACATGCTCGTGCCGATGTTCAGCTCGCTCTCGCCGTCGTTGGCCACGAGGCGCAGCACCGGCTGCTGATCCTGCAGTCGGTACGTGAAGCGCGCCACCGGCTCGCGCACGGCGGCCACCGGGACGGGGCTCTGGGTGGCAGGGGCTGTCGGCGAGGCAACCGGCGGCGTCGGTTCGGAGCTGGCGGACGGCTCCGCGTTGGACACGGAAGCCGATGCCACCGCAGTCGGCGAGGACCCGGTCGCCAACGGCCTCTTCAGGGCATCGCCCACCACGACAACCGCCAACATGATGGCGGCCACGCTGGCCAGCGAGGCGGTGATGCCGACCAGCCAGCCGGAGCGCCGCCACCACGGGACGGCGAAGGCGCCGGACTCGATGCCTGCTCGCACCCGCGCGGCCAGGTCACGTGGCACAGGCGCCTGGCGGAGGTTCGCGACCATCTGACGCTGTGCGCTCCAGGCAGCCATCGTGTCGCGGCACTCGGCGCAGCCGGCAAGGTGCGCGTCCAGGCGAGTCTGCTCGTCATCGGTCAGTTCGCCGGTAAGGGCCGCGCTGATCAGCTCCTCCACGTGCTCGCCGCCGCGCCGCATGCTCATCGCGCCAGGCCCTCGGCAGCCAGGTGCCGTCGCATCTCGGCGCGCGCCCGGCACAGCAGCGTGCGGACGGCGCCATAGGAGAGGCCCATCACCTCGCCGATCTGCTGCGCGCTCATGTCCTCGAGGTCGGAGAGCACCAGGCACTGGCGGTGGTTGGGCCGCAGCTGCATGAGGGCGCGCTGGATGCGCTCGTCGAGCATGCCGGCCATCACCTGGGCCTCCGGCCCGGGCCCCGTGTCGGCGCGCTCCGGCTGGCCCTCGTCATCGGGGCTCGACGGCGCGATCCATCGCCGCCGACGCATGTCGTCGATGGCGGTGTTGGTCGCGATGCGATACAGCCACGACTTGGTGGAGTGCTCATCGGTGAGGGAATCCAGCTTGCGATACGCCTTGATGAAGGTGTCCTGGGTGATGTCGGCCGCGCGGTCGCGGTCGCCGACCATGCGCAGCACGTAGTTGTAGATCGGTGCGGAGAACTCCTCGAAGAGGCGATCGAAGGCGGCCTGCCGGCTGGCCTCGGCGGCGTGCG
>DASSNI010000080.1:0-13940 GCA_035701385.1 Candidatus Limnocylindria bacterium
TCGCCAGGTTGGTGAGCCGGCGAAGCTCGAACCGTTCGACCAACATGCGCTGCGTGCGCTGGAACGCGAGCGGCTGCCCGATCGCGCTGACGAACGCGGCCACGACCGTCACGATCAGCTGGGACGCGGCCTGTCCCTCACGACCAGATGGCGCGGTCAGCAGCTGGACGGCGCTCAGGCCGACCGCCACGGCCAGCCACGACGCGTGCCAGCGTGGCGTCCAGGCCAGGAACAGGGCCGATCCCACCAGGACGAGCGCGCCATAGCCGGCGGTCACCGCCGCCGCGTCGACCAGCAGCCGGCCGTTGATCAGCGCGACGCCGTACAGGATCAGCAGGATGGCGTAGGCGGCTGGCTCGGGACGTCGGCCACGCCGCACCACCAGCGTGCCGATCACCGCCGTCACGGCCGCTGCCACCGCGTCCAGCGCAGCCGAGGGGCGTGCCGCCGGGCCGAAGCGCACCAGCAGCAGCACCGCATCGGCTGCCAGGCCCACCGCGATCAGCGGCATTCCGTAGCTGATGGCCTGGCGCACGGCGCGGCGCATCGCCGCGTTCACGCGGCGACGCACGGATTCGGCGGGCAGCGGGCGCCGATCGCGGCCACCGGCAGCCGGCCAGGAGGCCATCACCATGCCCCCATGGTCCGCTCGCGGGCCACGCTCCGATATGCGCAGATGGTCCTGCCCCGGTCCCAGCCGGGCTCCGTCTCCGAACCGGCGTAGCCGGGGAGCGACGACGCGGAAGGGACCCCGCGCCGCCGCCATTTCTGCTGTGAGTCAGACGGCGACCGCCTCCCGCGCGTCCGCCTCGCCCTGCGGCTCGTACTCGACGTCGGTCAGCTCGCCGGCCAGGAACTGGTCGTAGGCCGCCATGTCGAAGAAGCCGTGGCCCGACAGGTTGAAGACGATGACCCGCGGCTCGCCGTCCTGGCGAGCGGCCACCGCCTCGTCGATCGCGGCCCGAATGGCGTGCGACGACTCCGGCGCCGGGATGAGGCCCTCGGTCCGTGCGAACCGCACGGCCGCCTCGAAGCAGGTCGTCTGCGCGTAGGCTCGCGCCTCGATCTGGCCCAGCTCGTAGAGATGGCTGACCAGCGGCGCCATGCCGTGGTAGCGCAGCCCGCCGGCGTGGATCGGCGCCGGCCGGAACTCGTGGCCCAAGGTGTGCATCTTGACCAGGGGCGCCATGCCGGCCGTGTCGCCGTAGTCGTAGCGGTACTCGCCGCGCGTCAGGCTCGGGCACGAGGCCGGCTCGACGGCCAGGAAGCGGGTCCGTGACGAGCCGTCCAGCCGCCCGCGCAACAGCGGGAAGGCGATCCCGGCGAAGTTCGAGCCGCCACCGGCACAGCCGATGACGACGTCGGGGGTCTCGCCCGCCATCTCGAGCTGCTTGGCCACCTCCTGGCCGATCACCGTCTGGTGGAGCAGCACGTGGTTCAGCACGCTGCCCAGGGAGTACTTGGTGTCCTCGTTGGTGGCTGCCACCTCGAGGGCCTCGCTGATCGCGATGCCCAGCGATCCGCTCGAGTCCGGATCCTGCGCCAGGATTGCCCGGCCGGCATTCGTCTCCTCGGACGGCGAGGGCGTCACGCTGGCGCCCATGGTCTGGATGAAGCTGCGCCGATATGGCTTCTGCTCGTAGCTGACGCGGACCATGAAGACTTTTGTCTCCAGGCCGAACAGCGCGCCGGCGAAGCTGAGGGCGCTGCCCCACTGGCCGGCGCCGGTCTCGGTGACGAGGCGGCGCACACCCTCCTCACGGTTATAGAAGGCCTGCGCAATGGCCGTGTTCGGCTTGTGCGAGCCGGCCGGCGAGCCGCCCTCGTACTTGTAGTAGATCCTCGCCGGCGTGTTCAGCGAACGCTCCAGGCCCAGCGCCCGGATCAGCGGCGACGGCCGGTAGATGCGGTACGCATCTCGGATTGGCTCCGGGATCGGGATGAAGCGCTCGGCGCTGACCTCCTGCTTGATGAGCTCCATCGGGAAGAGCGGCGCAAGGTCAGCGGGACCCACCGGCTCCTTGGTCGCGGGGTGGAGCGGGGGCGGCAGCGGCTCGGGCAGGTCCGCCGCGATGTTGTAGAAGTGCGTCGGCAGCTCCTCCTCCGGGAGCAGGTACCGGCGCGTGGTCGCCTGGGACATCGGTGGCCTCCTAACGGACCTCATCGGTCCTGAGAACAACGCGACCCCTTCATCCTCAAAAGGACGAGGGGGTCTTCTCGTGGTGCCACCTTTGTTCCCCGGTGTTCTCATCCGGGCTCTTTCGACCACGGCTCGCAAGCGGGCGATGGCCTCGGCTTTGGTATCGGTGCCTCTCCGCCGGCGGCTACTGGGGGACCGATGCGTCCGCGTTTGCCTCCGGGGCTCCCGGGTCCATTCGCCGTTCGCGCAACCGCCGGGGTCTCAGCTTTCCCGGCTCCCTGTGGGTTCGCCTGAACGGGTACTCGTCCCGATCGTCGCCGTCTTCAGATGTGCCGCGCACGGTACGGCCGATGGCGCCGCGGTGTCAATCACCGCCGCGCATGGCACGCGGTATGCGACCGAGCTCGGGCATGAGCACCGATCACAGCGCAAACCGCACCGACGGCGAGACTATCGGCCAGGACCAGGAGCCCCGCCAGGCAGCCGACAGCGACGCGACCCAGCGGGAGCAGGAAGCACGCGAGGGCCGCGCGCCGATTGCTGATCCCACCGCCACCGATGCCGACCGCGAGGACAGCCTGGCAACCAGCCCCGACGCGACCTACGGCCAGGCCGAAGGGCAGGCCGGCACGAGTTCTGCGGGCATGCCCGAGTCAGACTCACGCAACGAGGGGAACCGATCATGACCCAGTCCAGCACCGTCTCCGGGACTGATGCGTCCCGCTACGAGGGCACCGACTACGTCTGCAGCACCTGTGGCTGCGAGATCATGGTCAAGCACGCCGGCGACCAGGCCAGGGGCTACGGCCGCGGCGAGTACGTCTGCACCTGCGGCACCCCGATGAAGCCGGAGCATGGCGCCGGCGGCACGCCAACCACCTGAGGAGCTTCGCGTTCGCCGCCGGGGGGCCGTATTCTGGAATGCGAGCGCGCGGGATCTACTCCTGGCCCGATTGCTCCGCCTGGACCCGGGGCACCTCCGGCGGCAGCGTGATGATGAAGCAGGTCCCCTTGCCCGCCTCTGACTCCACCTCGATGCGGCCACCGTGGCGCGAGACGACCGAGTGGGTGATGTGCAGGCCGAGCCCGGTGCCCACACCGGGCGCCTTGGTGGTGAAGAACGGCTCGAACAGGCGCGGCAGCACGTCGGCAGGGATGCCGGGGCCCGTGTCGCAGATCTTGACCTCGATACCGTCGTCGACCTGGGTGACGTAGATGTCGATCGCCCCGCGGCCATCCATGGCGTCGACCGCGTTGTCGACGAGGTTCGTCCACACCTGGTTCAGCTCGGAGCCGTAGGCCTCGATCTCGGGCAGCTGCTGCGGGAAGTGGCGCGTCACGTCCACCATCCGCAGCTTCGAGCGCAGGATCACCAGCGTGTCGTCCAGGCCCTTGCGCACGTCGATGTTCTGGACCGGCGCCTGATCGAGGTAGGTGTAGCTCTTCACCGCGCCGACGATCTCGCTGATGCGCTCGCCGGCCATGGCCACCTCGCGCAGGAGCGCCTCGATGTTGGCCGAGGCGGCCAGCCACGCGGCACTGTCCCGGGCGGTGTCCGGGTCCATGCCCTCGAAGGCGTTGCGCAGCTCCGGGGCGCTCCAGCCGGCGTCGACCAAGGCGGCGGCTGCCTCCGAATCGCCGACGATCTCCAGCAGCTCGTCCACGGCGTCGGCGCGGCCCAGCGCGTCCTTCGGGGCGCGGTCCGGGTCGGGCTGGATGCCCAGCAGGTCATGCGGCGGGTGGATCTTGTCGCGCTCCTCGATGGCCTGGGCCAGCGCGCTGACCGAGCGGCGGATGGCGGCTGCCGGGTTGTTCAGCTCGTGCGCCAGCCCCGCGGCCAGCGTGCCCAGGCCGGCGAGCTTCTCCCGCTGCCGCACGAAGAGCTCCAGTGCGCGCAGCCGCTCGAGGACCGTGCGAACGAGCGCCAGTGCGGCCTCCGGCCCGGTGTCCAGCAGGGCCAGCAGCCCTTCGCGCGGGATGCGGAGGACCTCCACGTCCGTGACCGCACGCACCGAGGCGGCGCGCTCGGTGCCCTGCAGCGCGGCGATCTCGCCCTGGATGGCACCGGGCCCGACGCGGGCCAGCGGCTGCTCGGTGGCGCCGGCACGCTTCGTGACCTCCAGCTCGCCGGAGACCACCACGTACATCGCATCGCCGGGGTCGCCCTCGCGCAGCAGCAGCTCCCCGGCGGACAGCTTCTGCCGTTCCACGGTTTCGGCCAGTCGTGCCAGGTCGGCATCGGACAGGCCGGCGAACAGCGGAGCCGCATGGAGCGCCTCGATCGTCGTCGGCTCGGGGGTTCCCGCGCTCACAGCCCGGCCAGGTACTGGTGCACGAACTGCACCGCCATGGAGCCCTCGCCCACTGCGCTGGCGATGCGCTTCACCGAGCGATGGCGCACGTCACCGGCGCAGAAGACGCCGGGCATGCTGGACTCCAGCAGGAACGGCTCCCGGTTCAGGCCCCAGTCCGCCGGCAGCTTCCCCTCCTCGATCAGGTTCGAGCCGGTGAGCACGAACCCGCCCGAATCGCGCATGACGGTGCCCTCCAGCCACTCGGTGCGGGGCTGCTGGCCGATGAAGATGAAGAGCGCGGCGAGGTCCATCTCCTCGGGGCCTTCCGGACCGGTGATGGTCGCGCCGGCCAGGTGCGTATCACCGCGCACCTCCGTCACCGACGAGCTGGTGCGCACCTCGATGTTGTCGATGGCCGCCATCTGATCGATCAGGTACTGGCTCATTCCCGAGTTCTGGCCGGAGCGGATGACGACCAGCACGCGCTTCGCGTAGCGGGACAGGTAGACCGCCGCCTGGCCAGCCGAGTTGCCGCCGCCGACCACGCCCACCTCCGCGTCCCGGTACAGCACCGCCTCGGTGGTGGCCGCGCCGTAGTAGATGCCCGCGCCGGCCAGCTCGTCGGCCTTCGGCAGGTCGAGCTGGCGGTAGCTCACGCCGGTGGCCACCACCACCGTCTGGCAGCTCAGCTCGGACCCGTCACCGGTGACCACCACCCGATACGGGTCGTGGCGGCGGATGCCGGTGACGTCCTGCGGAGAGAGAATCTCGGCGCCCAACCGGCGGGCCTGCGCCAGCGCGCGGCGCGCCAGGTCGCCGCCCGTCAGGCCGGCCGGGAAGCCCAGGTAGTTCTCGATGCGGCTGGTGGTGCCCGCCTGGCCGCCCGGTGCCTCGCGCTCGACCAGCAGCGTCTTCAGGCCCTCGCTGGCGCCGTACACGGCCGCGGCGAGGCCGGCGGGCCCGCCGCCCACGATCACCAGGTCGTAGAACGGCAGCGCAGCGCGGGTCTGCAGGCCGACGCGCTCGGCGATGTCGCGCGTGGATGGATCGCGGAGCACTGCCCCATCGGGGAAGACGACGATCGGCACCGAGGGATCCACCGCCCCGACCTCCGGGTGGGAGTCGGCCAGGCCGGCGGCGACGCGCCGTCCCTCGGCGTCCTCCTCGGGATCGATCCACTGGTACGGCACCTGGTTGCGGGTCAGATAGTCGCGGATGAGGTGGCCGCCGGGCGCCCAGCGGCCGGCCAGCAGCCGCAGCCCCTCGAACGGCGGACGGTGGTTCGCACTCCAATCGGCCAGCAGGTCGTCGGTGATCGGGAAGAGGTGCTCTTCCGGCGGATCCCAGGGCTTGAGGATGTAGTGGTCCAGCTGGATCTGGTTGATGGCCTGGATGGCGACGTCGGTATCGGCGTAGGCGGTCAGCAGGACGCGCTTGGCCTCCGGCTGGAGCTCGATGGCCTGCGCCAGGAACTCGATGCCGGTCATCACCGGCATCCGCTGGTCGACCACGAACAGGCCGATGGAGCTGCCGCGGACCGTCAGCTGCCGCACGGCCTCCAGCGCCTCCTCGCCGGAGGTGGCGGCCACCACGCGGTAGTCGGCGCCGTAGCGCGAGCGCAGGTCACGCTCGATGGCGCGCAGAACTGGAACGTCGTCGTCCACGGAGAGGATGACGGGCTTCGGGCCGGCCATGGGCTCCCCAGTCTAGGGCCTGCGGTAGCATCGGGAAATGGACGAGCGCGACCGGGCCGATGTCGTCATCGTGGGCGGCGCCATCATCGGCTCCTCGGTCGCGACGTTCCTTGCGCTGCGGCCCGATTGGTCCGGCCGCATCGTGGTCGTGGAGCGCGACCTGAGCTACCGGACCGCCTCCACCACGCTGTCGGCGGCCTCCATCCGCCTGCAGTTCAGCACGCCGCTGAACATCGAGATCAGCCGCTTCGGCGTCGAGCTGGTCAAGCACCTGGACGAATGGCTCGGCGTCGACGGAGCACCCGCTCCCACCGCCGATTTCGTCGAGGGCGGGTACCTGTTCCTCGCAACCGAGGCGGGGCTGCCGATCCTGCAGGCCAACCATGCGGTCCAGCGCGAGCACGGCGTGGAGGTGGCCCTGCTCGACCAGGAGGCGTTGGGCGCCCGCTTCCCATGGCTGAACGTCCACGACCTGGCAGCCGGCTCGCTCGGCCTGTCCGGCGAGGGCTGGTTCGATGCGCACGCGCTGCTCCAGGCGTTCCGCGCGAAGGCGCGCTCGCTCGGTGTCGAGTACCTGGCCGGCACGGTGGTCGGGATCGAGCGCGAAGGCGACGCGCTGCGCGGCGTCCGCCTGGCCGATGGACGCCGCATCGCCACCGACACGATGGTGAATGCCGCCGGCCCGCGGGCCGCCGAGGTGGCTGCCATGGCCGGCCTGTCGCTGCCGGTCCACGCCCGGAAGCGCCACGTCTACCACTTCGACTGCCGCGAGCGGATCGGGCCCACGCCGCTGACCATCTCGCCGTCGGGCGTCTACTTCCGCCCCGAAGGTCCCGCATGGATCGCCGGTTACTCGCCCCGCGACGGCGAGGCGGACCCCGACACGCTGGACCTGGAGCCGGATCGCGCCTTCTTCGACGAGTTCATCTGGCCGCAGCTGGCGGCGCGGGTGCCCGCCTTCGAATCGGTGCGGCTGCTGGACACGTGGGCCGGCCACTACGAGGTCAACACCCTGGACCACAACGCCGTCATCGGCCCACACCCCGAGCTGCCGCGCTTCCTGCTCGCCAACGGCTTCTCGGGGCACGGTCTGCAGCAGGCGCCGGCCGTCGGGCGCGGGCTGGCGGAGTGGATCGCAACTGGCCGCTACGAGAGCATCGACCTGTCGCCGCTGGGCTACGGGCGGGTCATGCGCAACGAGCCGATCCGCGAGCTGAACGTCGTCTGAGCGTCAGCTCTCGGCGCAGGTTGCCTCCCAGGGATGCGGATCGCGGAACGTCAGCGCGTCCGGACCGCGGTTCGGCTCGCCGCGCGTGATCTGGCCGGTGTCGATGACGATCACCCCGTTGCTGTCGATGCTCACCGCGAAGCGGTCCAGGCCGCGCTCTGCCGGACCCTCGTGCATCTTCTCTCCGAGGATGTTGTACGTGCTGCGATGGCAACGGCACTGGTAGCGCGTCACCGAGTCGCAGGGCGCCGGCACCAGGCAGCCCAGGTGCGGACACTTGCGCCACAGCGCCAGCAGGTCGCCGGCTGCCGGGTTCGGCATCGAGACGTCGCGACCGAGCGCCAGCTCGATGGCGGCGGGCACGTTGACCAGGAACACGTGCGCCGGGTTGAAGGCGTAGGGCCAGCCCTTCGCAAAGTTCGGCTCCTCCGCCAGCACATCGGCGATCGTGCCAACCTCGAACTTCGCGCCCAGGCCGGAGCGCAGCTGCGGCCACAGGAAGTTGATGGTGCCGCCCACGAATTCCAGGGACAGCAGCGCCGCCCCCGCCAGCAGCATGCGCCGCATGAACCGCCGCCGGCTCATGACTCCCTCCGGCGGCTCGAGCGCCACCACACCGTGGCTCGCAGCACGGACGGCCATCGGCGCTCGGGCGGGAGCCGATGCAGCCAGCAGAGGCGTGGCCGCCACCGGTTGCGGGCGCGGGCGGGAGCGTGTCCAGGCATCGACGGCGCCGAGCAGCAGGTTCGGGACGTCGGGCCAGCCGGACGCGCGCTCCGCCAGCAGCGCAAGCAGCTCGTCGCCGTAGCGCCGCCGCCAGTGCGGCGGATAGAGGCCCAGCAGCATGCGATGCAGGCGGCGGCCGCTCATGCCCGCTGCCCTCCGTCGCGCGGCGCGCGTGCCTGACCGACCCGCAGGAATTCCTCCATCCGTGCCAGGTGATCGGCCAGCGCACGGCTTCCGGCGGCGGTGATTCGATACGGGCGGCGCCGATCGTCGGCCGGCAGCGGCTCGACAAGGCCGGCGGCCTCCAGTCGGGCGAGGACGGCGTACAGCGTGCCCGGCCCCAGGGCGGCGCCGCTGAACTCCTCGACGTCGGTCATGATCGCGTAGCCGTGCCGCGGACCCGCCGACAGGCTCACGAGGACCAGCACGGCCGGCTCGGCGAAGCGTCCCAGCTCCAGGGGTGAATCACGATCGGGTCGCGCCACTATATCGGCCTCCGATATATCCGCTATCGATATACTCCTAGCTCGCCCCTCGGTCAAGGGACTGCCGTCCCGGACAGGCCGGGACAATGACGCCCGGGTACGATGCTGACGTGGACAGGCCGCGCATCGTCGTGACCCTCACCAACCCGGAGCGGACGGGTGACGCCGCCGTCGCGCGGGTGAAGAACGCGCGGTACATGGAGGCGGTCGAGCGTGCCGGTGGCGCACCGGTCGCCGTCGACGACGCCACCCCGGCCGACGAGCTGCGCAGCGCACTGTCGACCATGGACGGCCTGCTCATCAGCGGCGGTCCCGATCTCGATCCCGCGCTCTACGGGGAGCCGCCGAACGGATCGCACCAACCCGATGCCGGGCGCGACGCCGTCGACACCGCGGCATTCCGTGCGGCGGAGGCCGCCGGCGCACCGGTGCTCGGCATCTGCCGCGGGCTGCAGGCCATCAACGTCCTCAGCGGCGGATCGCTGGTGCAGCACGTCGATGGGCACGAGAGCGCGCCATATCCATCGGCCCCCGGATCGACGCACGCCATGAGCGTGCTGCCTGGGACCCTGCTGTGGTCGGTGACCGGCGGCCAGCCGGAGCTGCTGGTCAACACGTATCACCACCAGGCCATCACGCCCGAGCGGCTGGCACCCGCGCTGCGGGCGGCCGCCAGCGCCACGAGCGCCGTCGGCGCTCTGGTGGAGGCGCTCGAGTCGCGCGATCCCGGTCGCTGGCTGGTGGGCGTGCAGTGCCACCCCGAGCGCGTGGAGAGCTCTCCGCCGGTGCTCGAGCGGCTGTGGACCGCGTTCGTGGCCGCGGCGGCCGCTTACGCCGCACGCCGCAGTGCTGCCGCAGGGCAGCCGGGCTAGGGTCGGCCACATGCAGACCGTTCGTCGCCTCTACCTGTATGTCATGAGCGGCATCACGCTCGGCGTGGTGCTGTTCGGGCTGAACAACCTGTTCGTGGTCGTCTTCCACGCCTTCGGGCTCGGCCGTGCGGACCTCGGTGGGTCGGCCAGCGACCGCGAGACGCTCAGCCTTTCGATCGCGCTCATCGTGGTCGGCGGGCTGGTGTGGGGCATCCACTGGCTGCTGATCGAGCGCAGCCTGCGAGCCGATGACGCCCGGGCGAGCGAGGAGCGGACGTCGCCGATCAGGGCGCTGTACCTGAGCGTCGTCCTGGCCGTCACGCTGGCGTTCGGCGTCCTGGCCGCCATTCAGCTCCTGCAGCGCGCCGCCCGCGCGGCGCTCCAGGTGCCGCGCGCCAATGACTTCGCGTTCTTCGAGATCGACCTGGGGGCAGCCCTCGCCACCGTGGTGGTGATGGCCATCGCCTGGGGGTACCACGTCATCGTCCGGCGGCGCGACCTGGCCCACGCGGAGATGTCCGGCGCGGCCGCCTGGCTGCCGCGGGTGTACCTGTATGGCGCGGCGCTGCTGGGGCTCATCCTGGCCGCTATCGAGATCGGCAGCCTGCTGCGCATGGCATTCGCCGCGCTGATCGGCCTAGGGCCCGAGACCGATCCCTTCGATCCCGGCTCGCCGGCGCGCGCGACGGCGGACGCGCTGGCCGGCATGGTGGCGTGGACGGTGATCTGGGCCGGGCACTGGCTGTATGCCACCAACCTGTCCGCCGGCGACGGCTGGCGCGCGCTGAGCGAGCGGCGCTCCCGGCTGCGCGTCGCGTTCCTGGTGGCGGTCATCGGCGCCGGAGCCATCGCCACCGTGGCGTTGGCCACGCAGTCGGCGACGACGCTCATCGAGCAGCTGCTCGGCCAGCGCGATGCGGCCGATTCGCTGGCGCTGCCAGTCGCCGGGCCGCTGCTCGCCCTGCTGCCCTGGCTCGGCGCGTGGTGGATCCATGCGGTGTGGCTGCGGCACGAGGCCCAGACGTCTGACGTGCCGGATCGCTCGGCGAGCGCCGCGCGGCTGTCCTCCTCCATCGTGGCGCTGGTCGGCGCGGTGACCACGGCGGCTGGCGGCGCGGGCCTGCTGGGCCTGCTGCTCGATCGCGTGCTGGGTGGAACGCGCACCCAGGGATCCCAGGGAGCCGATCTCCCGGCCTTCGTCGCGCTGGCGCTTATCGGCACGGTGCTGTGGCTGTGGCCGTGGATGGGGCTGCAGGCCCGCCACGCGGCTGACCCGGTAGGCGAGGCGGCTTCCACCGTGCGGCGCTCGTACCTGCTCATCGT
Source organism: Candidatus Limnocylindria bacterium (assembly GCA_035701385.1). Lineage (GTDB taxonomy): Bacteria > Chloroflexota > Limnocylindria > QHBO01 > QHBO01 > DASSCW01. The sequence goes on from DASSNI010000080.1 coordinate 10,763, forward strand.
GATCGGCGCCTCCCTGCTGGCCGTGCTGGCAAGCCTGGCGGTCGTGCTCTTCCAGGTCTTCAACACCGTGCTGGGCGTGCAGGCCGTCGGCAGCCGGACCTCGATCGTGGCGGCGGCGCTTGGCGTGCTGCTGATGGCGGCGGCATCGGCCATCTACCACGGGCTGCTGGAACGTGCGGACCGCAGGCTGCGGACGTCAGCGACCGAAGCCGATCAACCGACGGACACGGACTCGGAGTCTCTGCAGGCGGCGCCCGGTGTCAGCCGCGCGCTGGTGCTGCATGCACCGACTGCCGTCGAGCTGGAGCAGGGCGTGGCCACGGTTCGGGCGGCCCTGCCACCCGGCGTGACGCTCGAGGAAGAGGCCTAGTCCTCCAGAGCGCGGCCCAGCAGCAGCGGCATGCCCAGCCGGCTGTCATATCGGGGACGCAGGCGCTCCTCGTTGTACATCGTCGCCACGTCCAGCCGCCGCGCGCCGAGCGCGGGGTCCGGCAGCGGGGCGTGGGTGTATCGCCCGCCGTGGATGGCCACCATCCGGCCGCTGGTGCCCTCGGCCAGCAGCTCGACCGCGATGTTGGCGAAGGTGGTGGCCGCCATCTGGTCCAGCGCGTCGGGATCGCCGCTGCGCAGGTCGTAGGTGAGGTCGGAGTGCACCGTCTCGACACCGGTCATGACCTTCAGCTCCTCGGCAAGCGCGAAGCCGACATCGGCCTTGCGCCGGTGGCCGTAGGCATCGGCTTCACCGAACTCCTCCAGGCTGGCTCCGGTCCAGACTGCGCCCTCCGACGCGATCACCAGCGCGTAGCCGGACGGGTTCAGGCGACGGTCCTCGACCAGCAGGTCGGCCAGCCGCGTGAGGTCGAAGGGCGCCTCGGGGATGACGCAGCGGCTGCTGGTCACGTAGGCGGCGTACCACGCGCTGTACCCGGCATTGCGGCCGAAGATCCTGAACACGCCGATGCGCTCGTGGCTGCCGAGCGTCGTCCGCTGGCGGTTGATCAGCTCCTTGGCGCGGGTGACGGCGGTCGAAAAGCCGATGCAGTACTCGGTGCCCCAGACGTCGTTGTCCATCGTCTTGGGGATGGCCATCAGCGGCACGCCTTCCTTCCCCAACCGAGCGGCATAACTCAGCGTGTCGTCGCCACCGATGGCCACCAGGTGCGTGATGCCCAGCTTCTCCAGGTTGCCGAGCACGATGGGTGTGAGGTCGTAGCGACCCTGGTCCCCGGCGTACTGCTGCCGATCGGACTCGGACAGGTGGTCGGGCAGGGACGCCGCCGGCATGCGCCCCGGATTGGTGCGCGAGGTGTGCAGGACGGTGCCGCCCGTGCGGTCGATGGCCCGCGTGGAGCGGCGATCCAGCGGCCGCACCCAATCGGCCTCGTCATCGGCTCCTATGCGCAGGTGGGTGAGGCCCTTCCAGCCGCGTCGGATGCCCGTCACCTGCCAGCCCAGCTCGCTGGCGCGGTACACCACGCTCTTGATGACCGAGTTCAGGCCCGGCACGTCGCCGCCGCCAGTCAGGATGCCGATGTGCGCCATCGGCACCCATGATGCCCCGCTCGGCGGCATGGTGCTGGCGCCCGGCGCACGGGTTTGAAATACAGAGTGCCCACTGGCGGAAATCGCCGATTTCGGGCATACTGTGGGTTCCCCCGCGCGGCGCCGCCGCGACCAGTCCGAGGAGCACGATGGCCACCACTCACGTCAACGAACGGCGCTACGTCACCTGGCGCCTGCCCGATCGCCAGTTTTCCAAGGTCCACGTCCAGCGCGACCCCGAGGCAACCATGTGCGGCAAGACACTGCCGCGCGCAACCGGCTCGCCGCAGCCTCCCATCCCGGCTGCCGCCATGTGCCCGGAGTGCGCCGCCTCCGAGGCCTGACGGGCCGATAGGAGCGGCCACATGTGCGGCCGCTTCGCCCAACCTCGTTCGCCTGAGGAGCTGGCGCGCCTGTTCCGGGCCACCGCAGTCAGCGAGCTGCCCGGCGACCGGTTCAACGTGGCGCCCACCGACCCCGTCGCTGCCGTGGTGGAGCACCACGGTGAGCGGCTGGTCGACACATTCCGCTGGGGCCTGGTCCCCTACTTCGCGGAGGCTCCCAAGGCGCGCTCGCCGCTGATCAACGCCCGCGCCGAGACCGTCGAGACCTCGCCGTCCTTTCGCACCTCGTTCGCGCGCCGGCGCTGCATCGTGCCGGCCGACGCGTTCTACGAGTGGCGCCGCCACCGTGACCCGGAGTCCGGTCGCGTGGTGCGCTCCGAGCCGTTCGCCATCCGGCGCCGCGATGAGCAGCCGCTGGCCTTCGCAAGCATCTGGGCCGTGTGGCGCGACCCGGTCACCGCGGATCGGCTGTTCAGCCTGGCGATCATCACCGGCCCGCCGAACGGGCTGGTGGCCACCGTCCATGACCGCATGCCGGTGGTCCTGCATCCGGATGACTGGAACACCTGGCTCGCCGAGACCACGGACCTGGCCGAGGTGCGGGCGCTGCTGCGGCCCTCGCCCGCCGGGGAGCTGCTGCTCTACCCGGTATCGCCGGCGGTGAACAACGTGCGCAGCCAGGGGGCCGAGCTGCTCCTTCCCCTCACCCGCTGGGGCGCGGCCGGCCGGTGACCACCATCACGCTGCCGCGTGATGCCATGGTGCTGCTCATCGGACCGAGTGGATCGGGCAAGAGCACCTTTGCGGCGCGCCACTTCGCGCCGACCGAGGTGCTGTCCTCGGACGAGATGCGCGCGATGGTGGCCGACGACCCGCACGACCAGCGAGCGACCGAGGCCGCCTTCGAGCTGCTGCACACGGCGCTGTCCCTGCGGCTCGGGCTGCGGCGGCTGACCGTGGTGGACGCCACCAACGTCGAAGGCTGGGCACGGCAGCGGCCGCTGGCCGTCGCCCGGCGGCTGGGGCGGCCGGCGGTGGCCATCGTGCTGGCGCTGCCGCTGGAGACCTGCCTGGCGCGCAACCTGGAGCGGGAGCATCCCCGCCCGGCGGCAGCCATTCGGCGGCAGCACCGCTGGATGCTGGACGCGGTCGAGTCGCTGCCCGGTGAGGGCTTCGCTGCGATCTGGCCCCTCGCCAGCGAGCCGGAAGTCGAGGCGGTGCGCATCACCCGCGATTGACCGGGGCTGTGCCGGTCGACTCACCGGGCTAGCGGCGGCCCGGGTTAGCTGGGC
>DASSNI010000081.1:0-2934 GCA_035701385.1 Candidatus Limnocylindria bacterium
ATCGACTCGGTTGCCGCCCTGGTGCCGCGCGCCGAGATCGAGGGCGAGATGGGGGACAGCTTCGTCGGGCTGCAGGCGCGCTTGATGAGCCAGGCGCTGCGCAAGCTGACCGGCGCCATCAACCGCAGCAAGACAGCGCTGGTCTTCACCAACCAGCTGCGCGAGAAGATCGGCGTCATGTTCGGCAATCCCGAGACCACGCCCGGCGGCCGCGCGCTGAAGTTCTACGCCAGCGTGCGCCTGGACATCCGCCGCATCGAGACGCTGAAGACCGGCACCGATGCCGTCGGCTCGCGGACGCGGGTCAAGGTGGTGAAGAACAAGGTGGCCTCGCCGTTCCGGCTGGCCGAGTTCGACATCATGTACAACGAGGGCATCAGCCGCGAGGGCGGGCTGCTGGACGTCGGCATCGCCGCTGGCGTGCTCAGCAAGACCGGCGCCTGGTTCAACTACGGCGACACGCGCCTCGGGCAGGGTCGCGAGAACGCCCGCGACTTCCTGAAGTCCAACCCGGACATGGCCGCCAAGATCGAGGACGACATCCGCGCCAAGGTGGCGTCCATCGATGTCGGCGTGGAGGGCATCAGCGAAGCGGAGTAGGGGACCGCGGGCCGAGCGGCCACCGCTCGACGCCGACGCGGCCCTTGACGTCGCCGCCCGCTACCTGGCCACCCGGCCGCGCACGCGCTGGGAGCTGTCGCGACGCCTGCAGCGCGCCGGCCTGGACGAGCCGGTGATCGAGGCCACGCTGGAGCGCTTGGCCGCCCTTGGCCTGGCCGATGACGTGGCATTCGCCCGCTGGTGGGCCGAGCAGCGCGACCGCCACTCGCCGCGCGGCCGGCGCCTGGTGGAAGCGGAGCTTCGGCGGCGTGGCATTCCGCGCGAGGTCATCGAGGAGCTGCGCGGCGCCGAGATGGCCGAACCGGCCTTCCCCGAGGAGCAGCTGCCGCAGACCGAGGCCGAGCGGGCGCGGATCGCGCTGCAACGGCACCTGCGCGGCCGTCCGCTGCCGGATGACCGCGCTGCGCTGCAGCGGGTGGGCATGTTCCTGGTGCGCCGCGGCTTCGACCCCGAAACGGTGCGCTCCACGCTGCGCGCTGCCGCCGACGAGGCCGGCGAGCGGGCAGAGACCCTCGACGACGACGCGTAGCCTGCTCCGCTAAGGTAGCCGGCATGCCACGCAGCACCGCATCCACCCCCGAGGAGTACCTCGCCGAGCTCCCGCGGGACCGCCGCGAGGCGATCTCCGCGGTGCGCGACGTGATCCTCCGCAACCTGCCGGAGGGGTTCCGGGAGGGCATGGCCTTCGGCATGATCGGCTACTACGTCCCGTTGGAGCGCTTCCCGGACACGTACAACGGACAGCCGCTCGGCCTGGCCGCGCTGGCCAGCCAGAAGGGGCACATGGCCCTCTACCTCAACAGCGTGTACGGCGACCTGGACACGCGGCGCTGGTTCCGGGAGCGGTACGCGGAGAGCGGCAAGCGCCTGGACATGGGCAAGAGCTGCCTGCGATTCCGGCGCCTGGATGACCTGCCGCTCGACGTCATTGGCGAGACCATCGCGCGCGTCGACGTGGACCACTACGTGGCGCAGTATCGGGCGGCCCGCGAGTCGGCGCGCGAGGACCGCCAGGCACGCCGCTCCTCCACGTCCTCCCGGGCAGCGAAATCGACCGGGTGAGCGGCATGCGTCTGGCCCTCATGACCGAGCCGCAGCAGGGCCTCTCGTACGACGACATCCTGGCCGCCGCTCGCACCGCCGAGGAGGCGGGCCTCGAAGCCTTCTTCCGGTCGGACCACTACGCCAGCTTCCCGGGTCCCGAGGGCGAGCCGACGACGGACGCGTGGGCCACGCTCGCCGGCCTGGCGCGCGACACCAGCCGCATCCACCTGGGAGCGCTGGTGTCGCCGGTGACCTTCCGCCTGCCAGGGCCCTTCGCCAAGACCGTGACCACCGTCGACGAGATGAGCGGGGGACGGGTGGAGGTCGGCATGGGCGCCGGCTGGAACGACGAGGAGCACGCCCAGCACGGCATCCCCTTCCCGCCGCTCGGCCAGCGCTACGAGATGCTCGAGGAATCGGTGGAGATCCTGCACGGACTGTGGTCGGAGCCGGACGGCTGGAGCTTCAGCGGCCGGCACTGGAGCGTGGAGGGGGCGCGCTTCCACCCGAAGCCTGGCGAGTTGCGCGCCGACGGCAGCCATCCGAACCTCATCCTGGGCGGAGCGGGCCGCCCGCGGCTGGCCCGCCTGGTGGCGCGCTTCGCCGACGAGTTCAACCTGACCTCCGCCTCGCCGGGCGGCGCGCGCGAGGCGAATCGGCGCATCGACGAGGCGTGCGAGACGGCCGGCCGCGATCCCGGGAGCGTGTGCCGCAGCGCCATGACCGGTGTGCTGATCGCCGAGACGGAGGCGGAGCTGCAGGACCGCATCCGCGTGCTGCTGGAGTTCACCGGAGCGGACGACGGAGCCGATGCCGATGCGTGGCTGGCCGAGCGCCGCTCGCGCTGGATTCTCGGCACCCTCGAGCAGGCTGGCGAGCGCCTTGCGGCCTTCGCCGATGCCGGCGTCGAGCGCGTGATGCTGCAGGACTTTCTCCCGCGTGACCTGGACATGATCGCCCTGATGGGACGCCTGGGGGCCTGAACGAGCCCCACGTCGGCTTGGAGTACACTCCGGGGACTGGTGCCCGGCAGCCTCGTGGTCGCCTGGCATCCCGAACGTGAATCCTTGACCCGCTCCGCCGTAGCGGACGCGAAACCTGCCCACACCGGGCTCCGCGCGTTGGAGGAGCCGATGCCAGTCAGTACCGAGGTCCTGATCGCGGCCATTGCCGCGCTCGTGGTGGGTGCCGTGCTCGGCTACCTTGCCCGCCGCTTCGTGGCCTCCTCGGCCGGCAAGCACGCCGAGCACTACGCCGAGCGGATCGTGG
>DASSNI010000082.1:0-3505 GCA_035701385.1 Candidatus Limnocylindria bacterium
CGGTGCCGGTATCGGTCTCGCAGCTGGTCGACGAGCGGCAGGTGCCCGGGCCATTCCGTGGCCAGCCCGTCGATGCGCTGCAAAGCGGCTTCCGTGGCGAGCCGGCGGGCATGGGCCTCCTCCTCGGCGAACTCCTCGTCGGGCGGCAGTCCCAGGCGCCGGATGAGCAGCGGCAGGCTCAAGCCCTGGCCAACCAGCGTGACCAGGATCACGACGAAGGCCGCGAAGATGATGAGGTCGTACGACGGAAAATCGCTCGAGAGCGCCAGCGCAGCGGCCAGTGAGACCGATCCGCGCATGCCCGCCCATGAGACCACCAGCAGCCCCTCCCAGCCGGGGTAGCGGTGCCCGGGGCGGCCGCGGACCAGCCAGGAGGCCGTGTATGTGCTCGCGAAGATCCAGCCGATGCGCACCAGCACCACGGTCGCGGCCACCACGCTGCCGACCACCAGGTACTCGTCGAGCGATCGGCCGGCATCCGCGACGATGACCGGCAGCTGCAGGCCGATGAGCACGAAGACCAGCGCGTTGATCAGGAAGATGACCATCTCCCAGACCGATCCCGCCAGGACCCGCGACTGCGAGGTGAGCACGCGTGGCGCCGAGCGGCCGAGCATCAGGCCGGCGGTCACGCAGGCCAGCACGCCGGAGACGCCAAGCAGCTCAGCGGGAAGGTAGGCGGCGAAGGGTGCGATGAGCGTGACGATGGTCTCGACCGGAGCATCGTCCAGCCGCGCCTCGATGAAGACGATCACCCGCCCGACGATCAGGCCGATGACAACGCCACCTGCCACGGCGAGCAGCAGCTGCAGCGCCGCCGCCCCCAGGACGAAGCCCGTCCCGACGGCGGCGCCCACCGCCACCCGGTAGGCCGTGAGCGCGGTCGCATCGTTGACCAGGCTCTCGCCCTCCAGGATCACCACCGCCCGATGCGGCAGCTCGACTCGCCGCGCGATCGCGGTGGCGGCAATGGCGTCGGGCGGCGCGACGATGGCCCCCAGCGCGAAGGCCGGCGCCCAGCCGATGTCGGGGAACAGCGTCTGCACCACGACCGCCACGGCCGTCATGGTGATGAGCACCAGCACGAACGCGAGCTGACCGATCTGCCGCAGATTGGTCTGCAGGTCGCGAAACGAGGTGAAGAAGGCGGCCGAGAAGAGGATCGGCGGCAGGAAGGTGAGGAGCACCAGGTCGGGCGTGAGCATGACGCGCGGCATGCCCGGCACGAGCCCAAGCACCAGTCCCCCGATGACCATCAGGATCGGGTAGGCGATGCCCAGGCGCCGTGAGAGGGTGGCGATCAGCGCCACGACGATCAGCAGGCCAAGGAGCAGCTCGATCTCCCGCACGAGCGCAGGGTAGCGGGCGAGCAGCGCGCCGCGTGCTACGGTCGGCGCCATGGATGAGCGGACGAACCCGGGGCCCAGGCTCCGGGGTGCGAGCGGCGCGGCGCGCGGGGAGCAGGAGCCGGTGCGCCTCGGCCAACCCGGGGAGCGGCTGCCGGCGGCCGCCACGCTCGTCACCGAGGAAGGCGACGAGCTGGGCGCCGTCACGACCCTGCCGCGCGACCTGCCGTTCGGCTACCACCGACTGGTCAGCGACGACGGGGAGCAGCTGCTCATCGTCGCGCCGGAGCGCTGCCCGCGGCCGCAGCGGCGCGCCTGGGGATGGGCCGCGCAGCTGTACGCCGTGCGCTCGGCGGCAAGCTGGGGGATCGGCGACCTTGCCAACCTGCGTGACCTCGGCCGCTGGTCGAGCGACCACGGTGCGGGCTTCCTGCTGCTCAACCCGCTGCACGCTGCCACGCCGGTTGTGCCGTGGCAGCCCAGCCCCTACTTTCCGAGCACGCGCCGGTTCCGCGACCCGCCGTACCTGCGGATCGAGGATGTGCCCGGGGCTGCGGCACTCGGTGAGCGGCTGCGTGGCCTCGCCGCGGCCGGACATGGGCTCAACGGGGAGCGGCGCATCGATCGCGATCGGGTCGCCGCGCTCAAGCTGGCGGCGCTGGACGAGCTGTGGCGCGCCCGCCCCCGTGATGCGCACGACGGTCTGGCGGCCTATCGCGCCGATCAGGGTGAGCCACTGAACCAGTGGGCGCTCTTCTGCACGGCCGCCGAGGTGCACGGCGGGCGCTGGGCGTCCTGGCCCGCCGCGCTGCGCGATCGGGAGCCGGCCGCCATGGCCGCCTTCGCCGCCGAGCACGCCCACCGGCTGGCCTTCCACGCCTGGCTGCAATGGCTGCTCGACGAGCAGCTCGGCCGCGCAACGGAGTCGATCGGCCTCATCGCCGACCTGGCGGTCGGCTTCGCGCCCGATGGGTTCGACGCCTGGAGCTGGCGTCAGCACCTCGCGGCGGACACGAGCATCGGGGCGCCGCCCGACGCCTTCAATCCGCTGGGGCAGGTCTGGAACCTGCCGCCGTTCGACCCGCAGCGGCTGCGGGCGGCCGGGTACCGGCCATTCATCGAGACGCTGCGCGCGGTGCTGCGGCGTGCGGCCGGCATCCGCATCGACCATGTCATGGGCCTCTTTCGGCTCTGGTGGGTGGCCAACGGCGCAGACCCCAAGCTCGGCCGATACGTCCGCTATCCCGCCGGGGAGCTGCTCGCCATCGTCGCGCTCGAGGCGCATCGGGCCAACGCGCTGGTCATCGGCGAGGACCTGGGCACGGTCGAGCCAGAGGTCCGTGGCGCGCTGGCGCGACGGGGCATCCTGTCATATCGGCTCATGCTGTTCGAGGGGACCGATGCCGGCCGGTATCCCGAGCTGGCGCTGGCGGCGATCACCACCCACGACCTGCCGACGGTCGCCGGGCTGTGGACCGGCGCCGACCTGCGCCAGCAGCGGGCCGCCGGCCTCGAGCCGAACGAAGCGGGCGCACGGCAGCTGCGGGCCACGCTCGCCGAGCTGGCATCAGCCGGCGCGAGCGCCGATGAGGTGATCCTGGCCGCTCACGCGCGCCTGGCGGGGACGCCGTCGCTGCTGGTCAGCGCGACGCTGGAGGATGCCCTGCGCGTCGAGGAACGGCCGAACCTGCCGGGCACCACCGAGGCACAGGCGGCCAACTGGTCGCTGGCCCTGCCCCGTTCGCTCGAGGAGATCGAGGCCGATCCGCTCGTCGGCCGGCTGGCGACGGCTCTCCACCGCTGAGCGGCTCGGCCGTGGAGGAGCTCAGAGCCAGGGCAGGCGCAGGGGCAGGATGGCGTTGAGCAGGAGGCCCAGGATCAGCAGCGCCCCGGCGCGACGCGTGTGCACGAAGGCCGCGCCCACGAACCAGAGCGGCCAGGTCGGGTAGTGCGGCGGCGGCTCGGCGGGGCGAGGTTTCGAGAAGATGCGCAGCACCTCGATCAGCCGCGGGATGCCGAGCACCACCAGCGCCACCCACGGGCCGATGAAGCCGACCAGCGCCGCCCCGATTACGATCGGGTAGAAGGCGATCATGAGCACCTGCGCGACGCGCCGGGCGGCGGCCTCGCCCAGGATGACCGGCAGGGTATGGATGCCC
>DASSNI010000083.1:0-2308 GCA_035701385.1 Candidatus Limnocylindria bacterium
AAAGGAGCGGCTGGTCGGACTCCCCAGCCCCACGGCGAAGCTCGGCCGCAGGCCGGGCAGGCGTACCGGGCCTGCGGTGGTGGCGCCGATGTCGCGGCGCTCGAACAGCCAGATGCCCAGCGGCAGCAGGATCACCGGCACCAGCGCCAGCGGCAGCATCGAGATCCAGTTGAACTGGCCGGCCAGCGGGACGTGGTCGTACGTCCACGCCCACGGCGTCAGCACCGTCAGCGCGCCGAGTCCCGGGATCGCGGCGTGATAGCCCTGGATGATCCAGCCGGCGACCAGCAGGCCACCGGCAATGCCGACGCCCGCGGCCCGTCCCCAGAACTGGGAGATGACCAGCGCCAGGCTGCCGAAGGCGACAGCCATCAGCCCGATCCAGAGCGCAAAGCCGAAGGCGGCCGCGAAGGAGATCTCGTCGGCGGCGGTATGCGCATAGACCGCGCCGCCGATCCAGGCGGCCAGTGTCTGCAGCACGACAATGATCCCCAAGAGGGTCAGGTGGGCGCCGACCTTCTCGATCGCGATCTGGCGCTTGGAGAGCGGCGTGGCGGCAAGCAAGTCCAGGCTGCCGCGCCGGGCCTCGCTGACGAGTGTCCCGGACAGCGCCAGGATCGACCACATGCCGGCGAAGATGACGAAGATGGCGCCGTACTTCCAGGCCACGTAGCCGCCCAGCGTCCCGATGTTGACCGGGTTGCCGGCCATGCCGGACGCAGTGGCGCCCAGCTCCTTGACGAGGTTGATGATCTCCTGGCGCGCCTCGGGCGTGGCGTAGATGCTCGCCACGGCGCCCACGATCACGAACTGGAAGACGCCCAGAAAGGCAGCGGCGATCAGGAAGGCGCGCCGTGAGTCGCGGATGGACTTGCCAAAGACGCTCCCGAAGCCGATGAGGCGGCTGTGCAGCGAGGCCGGCCGCGCCGGCGCAAGGGTGGCCGTCATGACGCCGCCTGCTCGGTCGCGGCGGCCACATGCTCTGCACCATCGCCCTGCGGGCCGTAGACGGCCAGGAACGTCTCCTCCAGCGTGGGCTCGCGCGAGATGAAGTCCGATAGGTCGTAGCCCGCCGCGGCCTTGACCACGGGCGCCACCGGACCTGAGACCCGCATCCGCAGGACGTGGTCCTCGGAGACGACGTCGCTCACGCCGGGCAGGGCGGCGAAGGCCTCCTTCGGCACCGGCCCGGCGAACACCAGCTCGACGGTGTGGTGCGCCATGTCGCGCAGCGCCTCGACGCGGTCCACCTTGACCAGCCGCCCCTCGCGGATGATCGCCACCCGGTCACAGGTGCGCTCCACCTCGGAGAGGATGTGGCTGGACATGAACACCGTCCGGCCCTCGGCCTTCGCCTCGCGGATGACGCTGTAGAACGCCTGCTGCACCAGCGGGTCGAGGCCAGAGGTCGGCTCGTCGAGCATGAGCAGCTCCGGCCGATGCTGCAGCGCCACCACCAGCCCGATCTTCTGCTTGTTGCCCTTCGAGTACTCGCGGAACTTCCGCGACGGGTCGACGTCCAGCCGCTCGATCAGATCGGCCTGGTAGGCCTTGTCCACGCCGCCGCGGAGGTTGGCGAAGTACTCGATCGTCTGGCCGCCGGTCAGCTTGTCGTAGAGGACGAACTCGCCGGGCAGGTAACCGAGGCGCTTATGGATGGCGACGGGATCGACCGTGGTGTCAATGCCGAAGATCTCGGCCCGGCCGCTGGTCGGGCGGATGTGGTCGAGCAGCGTGCGGATCATGGTCGTCTTGCCGGCGCCGTTGGGCCCCAGGAACCCGAACGCCTCGCCCTCGGCCATGTCCAGGTCGACATCGACGATTCCGCGGTGCGTGCCGTACGACTTCGTGAGCTTCTCGGTGTGAATGACGGAAGTCATCAGGTCTCTTTCTCTCCCCTCCGGTGCCATTGCTCGAGGATGGTCGGGAACGCTTCCTCGAAGAATCGATAGACGTCGTTGAGCTCCCGCAGCCGCGTGCGGACCTCGTCCGGGCGGCCAGCCATGAGCTCCAGGCCCCGGCTCGTCAACGCCCGCGCTCGGCGGATCGGCTCCATGACGCCGTCGACTGCCAGCGTCATCGTCCCCTCCGCCGCCCGATAGACCGCCTGCCGCTCGCCGCGCCGCGTGGTGCGCCGCACCCAGCCGGCGTTCATCAGGAGGCGCGTCATGCCGCTGACCGTGCCCAGGCTGACGCCGAGCGCCTGCGAGATCTGCGCGGCGGTCTGCTCAGCGGGCTCGGAGACCTGCAGGTAGCTGAAGATCCTGCCCGCGGCTCGCGGCACGCCGCGCGTCTCCATCAGCGCGGC
>DASSNI010000084.1:0-6287 GCA_035701385.1 Candidatus Limnocylindria bacterium
TTCGGTGAGGGGATCGGCGTCGATCGTTCGGAGGTGCGCTCGGCCGAGCGCAACGAGGGCACGCAGCAGCTCCTGACGACCTACTGGTCGGCGGTGACCGAGGCGCCCCTGGCCGCGGGCGTGGCCGCCCTCTACGCCTACGAGGGCCAGGTGCCCGAGGTGGCGACCGAGAAGATCAACGGCCTGCGCGAGCACTACGACGTGGACGACGCGCGGACGCTCTCGTTCTTCACGGTGCACTCCACGCTCGACATCGAGCACTCCGGCGCGGAGCGCGACATGATCGCGTCGCTGGCTGCCACCGAGGCCGATGAAGAGGCAGCCATCACCGCCACGCGCGCCGCCCTGGATGGATGGTGGAGCTTCCTGTCGGCGGTCGACGCGTAGGCCCGCGGAAGCCGCCCCAACGACGGTGCGCGCGTCACGGAGGTGACACGGGTCAACACAACCTGACCACTACCACTGCAATTGCCGAATTCGTGCACTGGTATGCGGTTCGCTATGGACCGGACTAGGCCATCGGTACTAGCCATCCGTGGGCCCCACGCATACACTCACATGGCTCAACCCCCCGGAGGAGCGGCTGCGACCAACGCAGGCGAGGTGGGCCAGAACCGAGACGAGGGCATATCCCATCATGATTCGAATGCGGTCATTGCGCGCGTCACTCACGGTGGGGTTGACGCTCTCCATGGCGCTGTTGCTTTCCGCTCCGACGCTTGTGTCGGCCAGGCCTGCACCGCTGGCGTTCGGCGTCGGCCCCACCGTCGGGACGAACGAGACAACCGGCGCCCTGCCGACATCGGTATCCCCGGGCAGCAAGGTGGCCTTTGACGTCTGGGCCCGCAACACGGGCGGCAGCAACATAGCGAAACTGTTCCTGACCGGTCGAACGAGTGGCATTTTCCATTCGGCGACGGTGGTCAACAGCAAGGCAAAGGGCAGCTGTGTGGCAGGCCGGGGTGGCCTCGTTCAGCTCGAGTGCAGCTGGAAGCCACTCAGCAAGGGCGGCAGCGTCCAGGTCCGCGTGATCTTCACTACGCCGGCATCCGGTGCAGCCATGACCGTTGATTTCGAGTGGAGCAGCAACGGATACGTGCTTGGCGGCAACAACAGCCACGGCGACCTGTTTACACAGAGCGACAGCGTCGCACTGAACGGCAACGCCAACGCCTTCGCGGGCGGCTTCCTGACAACCGGCGACAACAACGTCGTGGAGACCAATCCAGCCCTGGGGACCGGCAACCCGCAGTCCACGAAGATCACGTCCCCGGCCCTCAACATTCCCGTGACGGCTGCCGAGGATGACGACATCACGGATTGCCAGGAGCTCTTCTACGGGTGCTTCGGACAGGCTTCTGTGCTCAACGTGAACAACGGCCAAAGCTTCCCGAGCGGCTTCACGGTGCAGATCGTCTATAACTCGAAGCACTGGAATGCCGAGTTCGTGCACTTCCTGGACGACGGGACGTACGAAGTGCTCGAGGAGTGCGACTGCGAAACGCCGGTTGCTCCGTGCGTCGACGTGCAGATCATCGGCAACAAGACCTACGTGACCGCGTACCTCACCGAGAACGGGAAGATCATCGGCCACTGATCTGGCCGAACCTCTCGCGAGCGGACCGATGCCGGGGCTCAGGCCCCGGCATCGCCGTTGGTGCGGGACTCGAGCAGGGTGGTCGACACGACGTCGCCCTTGGCGCGGTAGAGGTCGAGCGCCTCGCGGCACGCCGCTGAGGCGTCCTCGCCCGCCTTCTGCTGCACGTCCGCCAGCGTGACCAGCGCGCCGGCGAGCAGCAGGGGAGCCTGCGCGGTGCGGGCGATCTCGACCGCCGCCCTTGCCAGCGCCATCGCCTCCTCGGCCTCTCCCCGGTGGGCGAGCGCGAGCGAGCGCAGGGAACGCCACTCGGTCTGGGCGTCGATGTCGTCCGCATCGGCCATGCTCTCGATGGTCTGACTGTAGCGGGCGACCTCCTCCAGGTCGCTCTCGCCGTAGGCGACCTTGCCGAGCAGGCCGGCGATGCCCGTCTGCAGGAACGCGCCCCCCATCTCCTGGACCGCTGAATAGCCCTCCGTCAGCACCGCGCGCGCGTCGGCCAGGTTGCCGGCCAGCAGCTCCACCTGTCCCACGCTGATGGACAGGGCGGCGGCCAGCAGCCCCGCGCCGAGGTCGTCGTAGATCTGCCGCGCCCGGGTGCCGGCGCTGCGCGCCTTCGCGAACTCTCCTTGCATGGCGTACAGCTGGGTCAGGTGGTGGAGGATCAGCGCCTCGGTCCGCCGATCGCCGCCGGTGCCGGCCGCCAGCTCCTCGCAGCGGGTCACTGCCTCGTCAACCGGCGTCGGCCCGTACAGGGCAGCCTGCGTGTAGCCGATGAAGCCGCGACGCTCGAGGCGCGGGTCGCCCGCCTCGCGGGCGTAGCGGATCACCTCCTCGGCCGCGACCACGGACTCGCCGAAGCGGTTGGCGGTGCCGTAGATGCCGACCTTGAGGCGCGACGCCAGCCCGCAGCCGGCGGCGTTGCCCGCCATCTTGAAGATCGGCTCGATGCGCTCGACCGCCTGCAGGGCCGTCTCGCTCCAACCTCCCTCCTCCGACGAGTACTGCTGCACCAGCAGGCGCACCAGCTCCGCCTGGCCGGCGAGCACCAGGTCACCATGGGCGCGGGCGCCCTCGATCGCCTCCACCAGCACCCGGTCCGCCTCCTCGAATTCGGGCAGCTCCATGAGCGCCTCCGCGAGGTCTGGCAGCAGCCGCAGCCGCTCGATCGCGTCCTGGGCCAGGCAGCCGGCCGCGCGGCGCAGCAGGTTGGCGGCCGCCGGCATGTCGCCGCGGGCCATGGCGCGCCGCCCGGCAGCGGCCAGCTTCTCCGCGCCCCTGGCGCCGACGCTGCGCGCGTGGTCGTCGACGGTGCCCAGCTCCTCCAGGTAGTGGTACGCCGACTCGAGGTGGTAGCCCAGGATCTCCTCGTACTCCTGGGAGCGGCCCTGGCGCGCGTTCAGCTCCTCGGCCCACTCGGCGAAGCGCTCGTGGAAGGTGGCGCGCGCCCGCTTCAGCAGGCCGTTGTAGGCGGCGTCCCGGATGAGGATGTGCCCGAAGCGGAAGCCGAGCTCTTCGGGGCCGGCCACCTGGTCCGAGCGGACCAGCTGCTTGCGCGTCATGGAGGCGAGGTGATCGGGCACGTTGGGGCGCACCGGCTCCGGAGCCAGCTCGGTGACGGCCGCCTCCGCGAACGAAAGGCCGATGACCGAGGCCGGCTCGATGACAGCCCGCTCTTCGCGGGCCAGCAGGTCAAGCCGCGCGGCCAGCAGTGCCTGGATGGTGGGCGGCACGTCGATGTCCGACAGGTCGCCGGTCGGCTCCCAGCGGTTGTCGGCGAAGTGCAGGGCGCCGTTGTCGATCATCATCGACAGCAGCTGCTCCACGAAGAGCGGGTTGCCCTCGGCGGCCCGCACGATCCGCTCCTGGACCTCGCCGGCGATGCCGGCGTCGCCCAGCAGCCCGGCGACGACCTGGCCCGCATCGGTGTCCGTCAGTGGCTGGAGGACCAGGCGCACCGCATCCGGCTGAGTGGCCCATTCTGGATGGTGCTCCAGCAGGTCGGGCCGCGAGGTGCACAGCAGCAGGACCGAGGCATCCTCGACCGTCTCGACCAGGTGGCCGATGAGCTCCAGGAACGTCTGCTCCGCCCAATGGATGTCGTCGATGACCACGCACACCGGCCGCTCGCGCGCCAGGATCTCCAGGAAGCGGCGCGCCGCCCAGAACGTCTCGGCCACCGGGAACTGCTCACTGCCCAGGCCGATGGCGGCGGCCAGGCGTTCGGTGACCCGCTCGTCGCCGGTGAGGGCGGCCAGCTTGGCGCGCGCCTCGTCCGGCGCATCGTCCTGCTCGATGACTGCCGCCGCGCGTGCCGCCTCCACCAACGGCCAGAAGGTGATGCCCTCGCCGTACGGCAGGCAGCGCCCATGCACCACGTTCGCGCGCTCGGCCAGCGAGGCGGTGAACTCGCGGACCAGGCGGGACTTGCCGACGCCCGCATCGGCGATGACAGTGGCGGCGCGGCAGCCGCGCTCGGCGACAGCGCGCTGGAACGTGCCGGCCAGCGTGGCCATCTCGTGCTCGCGGCCGACCATCGGCGCGTCCTGGCGCCGCTCGAAGCCCTCCGTGGCGTCCGACACCGCCATCAGTCGGTAGGCAGGCACGCGCTCGGACTTGCCCTTCAGCTCGAGCGGCTCGACCTCCTCCACATCGACGGCCCCGCGCACCAGCCGGTAGGTCAGCTCGCCGATCAGCACCTCGCCGGGTGGCGCGGCCTGCTCCAGGCGCGCCGCCACGTTCACCGTGTCGCCGGTCACCAGGCGCTGCCCGGTGGTCGGGTCGCCGGCCACCACTTCGCCGGTGTTCACCCCGGTACGCACGGTGAGCTGCACCCCGTAGCGACGCTGCAGGTCCTCGTTCAGGTCGGCGATGGCGGCCTGGGTCTCCTTGGCCGCGCGCACGGCGCGCAGCGCGTCGTCCTCGTGCAGCTTCGGCAGGCCGAAGACGGCCATGATCGCGTCGCCGATGAACTTCTCGATGGTGGCGCCATGCCGGCGCAGCACGCGCGTCATCGAGTCGAAGTAGGTGGTCATCACCTCGCGCAGGCTCTCTGGGTCGAGCGCCTCGCCGAGGTTGGTCGAGCCCTTCAGGTCGCTGAAGAAGACGGTGACCGTCTTGCGCTCCTCCTGCGGAGGCAGCGCCGGGGCGAGCGGCGTGCCGCAGTAGCCGCACAGCCGGAACTTGGCGGGGTTCTGCTCTCCGCAGTTCGGGCAGGCAATGAGCTCGGTTGCCATCGGTGGAGTGTACGGCCCGGCGCGGCGCCCTCAGGCCAGGGCGTTCACGAACGCCGCGATGCGATCCAGCGCATCCGGCAGGACCGGTCGCAACCCGTGACCGACACCCGGGTAGAGGTGCAGGGTGGCCTGCGGCAGGCGCTCCACCGCGCGGCGCAGCAGGTCGGCGCGGGCCCGCGGGTCCGCATCGCCGGAGAGCAGCAGCACCGGGCAGCTGACCTGCGGGAAGTGGGCCGTGCGCTCCTGCCACATGTCCGGCTTGCCGGGCAGGTGCATCGGGAAGCAGGTCAGGACGAGCGCCCTGACCGGCTGCTCCGCGGCCAGCAGCGTCGCGACCCGGCCGCCGAACGACTGCCCGCCCAGCACCGCGTCCGGATGCTGGGCTGCGGCGGCGCGATAGGCCGGCACCGCGCGCTCGGCCTTGCCCTTCGGCAGGCTGACGATCGCCGCGGTCAGCCCGCGGGCGGCCAAACCGGTCAGGTACGGCCGCATGCCGGCCGGACTCCCGGAGGCGCCGGGCCCCAGCAGGATGTCCGGGTCCTTGGCCGCTTGGCTCATGGGGCGAAGGGTAGCGACCCGCCGCCCCTTCGCACGAATGTCACACGTTTGGCACACAATCGGTGCCGACCATGGACGCTGCACGACCCGCTCCCAGCCGCCTGGCCGCCGCCGCGGCCGGTGTCGTGGCCGGCAGCCTGGGGCTCGGCACGGCCGAGCTGTTTGCCGGCCTGGTGGCGGGCGCGCCGTCGCCGATCCTGGCCATCGGGGCGCTGCTGATCTCGCTGCAGCCACCGAACGCCAAGCAGATCGTGGTCGACCTGTTCGGCACGGCGGACAAGGCCGCGCTGAGCGTGGCCGTGCTGATCGGCGCACTGGTCCTGGCGGCCGCTCTTGGCCTGCTGGAGCGCGCACGGCCGCAGTGGGGCCGCATCGGCTTCGCAGTTCTTGGATTGCTCGTCCTGCTGGCCGCCATCCGCGACCCGCTGGCGGACTTGCTGCTGGCAACCATCGGCGCGGCGCTGGCGACCGCCGTCTCGGTGCTCAGCCTGCCGTGGCTCATGCGCCTGGCCACTCCCCGCCGAGCGCCGGCCGAAGCGCGGATGCTCGACTTCGATCGCCGCCGCTTCCTCGGCACCAGCCTGGCGCTGGCCGGCACCGCCGCCGCGTCCGGCGTGCTGGGCCGGTTCCTGCTCGAGCGCCGCTCAGCACAGCAGGCGAACGTGCCGCCGGTGCCCGCCGCCGCCGAGCCGGCGCCATCTCCGCCGCCCGGATCCAGCCTGGACGTGGACGGCATCACGCCGCTGGTCATCCCCAACGACCAGTTCTACCGGATCGACACCAGTCTGCTGGTGCCGCACCTCGACGCGTCGAGCTGGACGCTGAGCCTGGAGGGCATGGTCGACAACCCCATCACCCTCACCTATGCCGAGCTGCTGGCAATGCCGATGTTCGAG
>DASSNI010000085.1:0-2256 GCA_035701385.1 Candidatus Limnocylindria bacterium
GGGATGCCCAGGCCCATCCGAGCGGCCGGCCGCTGGCGCGCGCTGGCCATCCTGCTGCCGCTGCTCGGCACGCTGACGATCGCCACTCCCCCACCGGTGGCCGCTGCCGGCGGCCTGGTGGTGCTGGCGCAGACGCGGTACGTGGTGCTGCCTGCCGAGAACCGCGTGCACGTGACGGTGGACGCGGTCGCCACCTCCTTCGAGCCCGACACGGCACAGGGCCGCACGTACTACAGCGGCGCGCGCTTCGCCGTGCAGCCGGGCGTCAGCAACGTGTCAGCCACCTCGGGCGGGGCTCCGATCGGCGCCGCCATCAGCCGTCGCGAGGAGGGATTCGCTGTCATCGACGTCACCTTCGGTCGTCGCGTGTTCTACCGGCAGAGCTACGCCTACACCGTCAGCTTCGACCTGGCCGATCCGGGCGGCCACGGCACCGGCGACCTGCGCATCGGCCACAGCCTGGCCGCCCTGCCGATCTGGGCCTTCGGCAGCGAGGCCACGCCGGGCAGCAGCGTTCGGGTCGAGCTGCCGCAGGGCTTCCAGCCCGACCTGCAGGGCGACGAGATGTTGGCGGCGCGGGGCGGAGACGGCGGCACGATCCTCAGCGCGGAGCCGGCTGATCCGTTCACCTTCTTCGCCTACCTCACGGCGGACCGTCCCGGCGCCTTCCGGGAGACCGAGCAGCGGGTGGACGTGCACGGCACGCGGGTGCTGGTGGTGGTACGCGCCTGGGACGACGACCGGCCCTGGGGACGGCGAATCGGCCGGCTGATCCGCCTCGGCCTGCCGGAGCTGCAGCGGCTGATCGGGGTCGACTATGCGGGCCGGGGTCCGCTGACCGTCGAGGAGGCCGCAACCTCGCGGCTGGGCGAGTACGCCGGCGTGTACGACCCGATCACCGGCGTCATCCGGGTGCGCTACGACGCGGATGCCTGGGTCGCCCTGCACGAGGCGGCCCACGTGTGGTTCAACGGGCAGCTCTTCCGGGACCGATGGATTGGCGAGGCCTTCGCCGAGTTCTACGGCGTCCAGGCCGGCAAGGGCATCGGCGCCAGTGGCCGCTCCTTCGAGCTGACCGATGAGCTGCTGCGCTCGCGGATCCCGCTGAACGACTGGGGCGGCATCGGCGTCGAGTCGCTCGAGGTCGAGGACTTCGCCTACGCGGCGACTTACACGCTCGCGCAGCGCATCGCCGCACGGACGCAGATCCGCGAGCTGCGTCCGGTGTGGGTCGCCGCCGCCAACGGCGAGATGTCGTACCAGCCGGCGCACGGTGGCGACCCGCAGAAGGGCGTCTCCTTCAGCGCCGAGGACTGGCAGCGCCTGCTCGACCTGCTGGAGGAGCGCACCGGCGAGGAGTACGCCGACCTCTGGTCGCGCTGGGTGGTGAATGACGACCAGCGGCCGTTGCTGGCGGAGCGGGGCGACGCGCGGAACCTGTACCAGCAGACGGTCGAGCAGGCGGGCGACTGGGAGCTGCCGGCCAGCATCCGGCGGCAGATGGGCGCCTGGACCTTCGGCGCGGCGACCGTCTCGCTGGAGCAGGCAGGCGAGGTGCTCGCCCAGCGGGACGACCTCCGAGCCGATGCCCGCGCATTGGGCCTCGACCTGCCGCCCACCCTGCGGGCGACGTTCGAGGATGACCTGGACGCCGCGGAGGACGAGGCCGCCGCCGAGGTAGCGACCCTGGTCGCCATCGAGCGCGCCACGGCTGCCACCGCCCACGAGCCGAGCCTGCTGGAGACCATCGGCACGTTGGGCAGCGACCCGCGGGCGCGGGTGCGGGAAGCGGGCGAGGCATTCGAGGCCGGCGACCTTCCCACGGCCGACAGCGCAGCGGAAGAGGCGCTCGCCGCCGATGCCGGCGCGGCCGATGCCGGACGCCTGCGGGTGGCGGTGGCCGGCGGCGGCGTGCTGCTGCTAGACGGCACCTGGATGGCACTCATGCTGTCGGCGCGCCGCCGGCGGCGGCGTCTCACGTCCGTTGCCGCATGAGTCGCTCCATCGCGGCCGTCCTGTTCGGCACCTTCACGCTGCGCTTCAGCACGGGGCTGACCGGCGGGCTGCTGGTCTATTACCTGGACCAGCTGCCGCAGTACGGCGGGCCGCAGGTCGACAGCACCACGGTCGGGCTGCTCACCGCCGGCTACTACCTCTCCGAGCTGGCCCTGTCGCCGCTGTTCGGCTATCTGTCCGACCGCTTCGGGGCGCATCGGATCATGCAGGTCGGCCCGATGTTCGGGCTGGTGGCCGTGC
>DASSNI010000086.1:0-2764 GCA_035701385.1 Candidatus Limnocylindria bacterium
GAAGAAGCGCGAGTACAGCAGGTGCAGCACCGCGTGCTCGGCGCCGCCGGTGTAGATGTCGACCGGCAGCCACTGGCGCACCAGCTCGGGGTCCCAGGCCTGCGTGTCGTCGTGCGGCGAGGCGTACCGCAGGAAATACCACGACGAATCGACGAAGGTGTCCATGGTGTCCGTCTCGCGCCGCGCATCGGCTCCACACACCGGGCACGAGGCCGTCAGGAACTCCGCGTGCGACTGCAGCGGGCTGACGCCGGTCGGCGCGAAGTCCACGTCCTCCGGCAGCACCACCGGCAGCTGGTCCTCCGGCACCGGCTGCGCCCCGTGCTCCGGGCAGTAGACGATCGGGATGGGCGCGCCCCAGTAGCGCTGCCGGCTCACGAGCCAGTCGCGGATCTTGTAGCTGACGGCCGGGCCGCCCAGCCCCAGGTCGGCCACCTGGCGGGTGATGGCGCCGATGGCCTCCGACGCCGGCATGCCGCTGAACTCGCCGGAGTCGACCAGCACCTCGTCGGCGGTGTGCGCCACGAACGGCTCGCCCTGCGGCGGCTCGACGCCGGGCGGCATGACGACGTAGCGGATCGGCAGGTCGAACTTGTCGGCGAACGCGTAGTCACGCTCGTCGTGCGCCGGCACGGCCATGATCGCCCCGGTGCCGTACCCGGGCAGCACGTAGTCCGCCACCCAGATGGGGATGCGCTCCTGCGTCATCGGGTTGACGGCGTAGGCGCCGATGAACGTGCCGGTCTTCTCGCGCTCGGTGCTCATCCGCTCGATCTCGGTCTGGCGGCGGGCGGTGGCCACGTAGGCCTCGACCTCCTGCCGTCGGTCCTCGGTCGTCAGGGCCGCGACCGACGGATGCTCCGGCGCCACCACCATGAAGGTGGCGCCGTAGATCGTGTCCGCCCGGGTGGTGAAGACGCGGATCGGGTCGACCCCATCGGCCTCCACCGGGAAGTCGATCTCGGCACCCTCGCTGCGGCCGATCCAGTTGGTCTGCATCAGGCGGATCGGCTCCGGCCAGTCCAGCCCCTCGAAGCTCAGCATTTCGTCCGCATACTTCGTGATGCGGAAGAACCACTGCTCCAGGTCGCGCTTCACGACGGGCGTGCCGCAGCGCCAGCAGTGGCGATCGGCGCCCTCCACCTGCTCGCGCGCCAGCACCACCTGGTCCCTGGGGCACCAGTCGACCGGCGCCATGGCGCGATAGGCCAGCCCGGCGCGGTAGAACTGCAGGAACAGCCACTGCGTCCAGCGGTAGTAGGACGGGTCGCTGGTGGCCACCTCGCGGTCCCAGTCGAACATCGTGCCGATCGAGCGGAACTGCCGGCGCATGCGCGCGATGTTCTCGGCTGTCCACTTGGCCGGGTGGATGCCGCGGTCGATGGCCGCGTTCTCGGCCGGCAGCCCGAACGAGTCGAAGCCCATCGGGAACAGCACGTTCTTGCCCTGCATGCGATGCATGCGGGCGATGACGTCCGATGGGGCGGCCGGATACCAGTGGCCGATGTGCAGGTCGCCCGAGGGGTAGGGATACATCGTCAGCACGTAGCTCTTCGGCCGCGGGTCGTCGTCGTGGGTGCGGTACAGGCCATCTGCGTCCCAACGGTCGCGCCACTTCTGCTCGTAGCTGCCTGGGTCGAATCTGTCGCCGCGGCCGGTGCGGGCCTGGTCAGCGGTCCGGGTCGTCATCGGTCGCTCCTCGTGCTCATCCAAAGGTCGATGCGGTAGGGGACGGCGAATGGCCGTCCGTCGTTGAGGCCGTGCCGGCCGAGGAGGCCGGCAAGCCCGATGCGGAATCGGTCCTGCTCCTCCTGCGTCTTGTTCACGCGCACGTAGCTGGCGGTGAAGGCCATGCCGATGAACTCCTCGTCGCTCATCGGCACGTCCTGGTGCAGCTGCAGCAGGGTCGGCTCCGCCAGAGTGGTGACGTCGGCGAACGCGGCGCGAATGGCGGCGTGACCCTCGTCCTCGTAGCGACCCGCGTCCGCGTCGCCGACGTAGTCGTGCAGCAGGGCGCGGTAATCGGCCAGGAATGGGGAGCGGCTGGGGTCGCGCATGTTCCAGAACAGGGCGATGCCGCCGCCCGGCTTCAGGATGCGCGCCATTTCGTGCAGGGCAGCCACCTTGTCGAACCAGTGGAAGGCCTGCGCGGCGGTCACCAGGTCAGCCGAGCCGGCATCCAGCCCCGTGGCCTCCGCGCTGGCCTGCACGGTGGAGATCAGCAGCCCCTCGTTCGCGGCGCGGCCGCGCAGCACGTCCAGCATGCCCTTGCCCGGCTCGACGGCGGTCACCCGCCAGCCCAGCGCGGCCATGGCCAGCGACGCGCGACCAGTGCCGGCCCCCACGTCCACGACGTGCGGGATGCGGGGCAGCGTCAGGCGCGCGGCGATGGTCTCGAACAGCTCGTCCGGGTAGCCGGGCCGGAAGCGGTCGTAGTCTCCGGCCCACTCGTCGAAGCTCCGGGCACGCGCCTGGTCCACGTCGCTCATGCCTCGCTCCCCGGCGGGAACCAGGCCATCAGCAGCTCGTCGCGCAGCACGCCGCCCTCGCCGCGGTACTGCCGGCGACGCAGGCCCTCGCGCGCGAAGCCGGCGTGCTCGTAGACGGCGATCGCCCGGGCGTTGTCCGGGAACACTGCCAGGCCCAGCTTCAGCAGGCCGCTGGCAGCGGTCCACTCCTGGGCGGCGCGGACCATGGTGGAGCCGATGCCGACCTCGCGCCAGCCATCTGCCACCACGATGCTCAGGGTGCCGACGTGGCTGCT
>DASSNI010000087.1:0-5836 GCA_035701385.1 Candidatus Limnocylindria bacterium
CTGCCGCCGGGCTGCGGCCGGCGATCAGCCGAACGCTGGACCTTCATCCGGAGTGGGCTACTCGCGCCCGGCCATCTGCCAGGACTTGCCCTCGGTGGCGACGGCCGGCGCGATGACCATCTCGACCTGGTGCATCTCGGCAATCGTCCGCGCGCCCAGCGCGGCCATCGACTGGCGGAGCGCGCCGACCAGGTTCTGGGTGCCATGCGTGGTGGCGGCCGGGCCGAACAGGATCTGCTCCAGCGGCAGGCGCTCGCCGATGCGAATCCGCGTGCCACGCGGCAATGTGGGTGACGGCGCGGCCATGCCCCAGTTGAACCCGCGGCCCGGAGCCTCCCCCGCGGCCGCGAAGGGCGAGCCGAGCATCACTGCATCGGCTCCGGAGGCAATGGCCTTGGCGATGTCGCCGCCGGTCTTCATCCCGCCATCGGTGATCACCGGGACGTGGCGCCCGGTATCCGCCAGGTAGCGGTCGCGGGCCTCCGCCACCTCGAGCGTGGCCGATACCTGCGGCACGCCGATGCCCAGCACCTCGCGCGTGGTGCAGGCGGCGCCCGGACCGACGCCCACCAGGATGGCGGCCGCCCCCTGCTCCATGAGCTGGTAGGCGGCGTCGCCGCTCACCGTGTTGCCGACCAGCACGGGCAGCTGCAGCGCACCGGTCAGGTCGCTCAGCGACAGCACGCGTCCCGAGGTGGAGATGTGGCGCGCGCTGCTGACCTGCGACTGCACGAGGAAGAGATCGGCGCCTGCCTCGGCGGCCAGCTCGGCATGGTCCCAGGCGGCCGCCGGCGTGGTCGCCACCGCGGCCAGCGCGCCCTGGGCCTTGATGCGCGCGATCAGCGCGGTGATGAGCTCGGGGCGCACCGGCGCCGCGTAGGCCTCAGCCAGCACGTGCGCTGCCGCCTGGCCGCTCTCCGCGGCCGCCACCTGCTCGATGATCGGGCCGGCGTCCTCGTAGCGGGTGTACAGCCCTTCCAGGTTGATGAAGGCCACGCCGCCGTGGCGGCTCATTCGCACCGCGAAGTCGGTATCGGCCACCGCATCCATCGCGGCCGCCAGGAAGGGGATCTCGAGGCGAAAGCCGCCGATCTCGACGGCCAGGTCCACCTCGGCGGGGTCGACGGTCACGGCCCCCGGCACCAGCGCGACCTCCTCGAAGCCGTAGGCGCGGCGCAGGCGATCCGCGGCGGGAGCGTGGGTGGGCTGCTCGATCATGGCGTTAGGCGGCCGGGGCGCTGCGGATTTCGGCGAGTATAGCCGCGCCCATCCGGTCCGAGCGGGCGGCTCACGGCGTGCGCCACTCGACCGTCTCGAGCATCGCCCGCATGGCACCGCGCGCGTCTTCGGATGCGTCCCGCTCGCAGACGACGATGCCGTCCAGGCGCTGCGGCGAGACGGTCACGAAGTACGCCTCTCCGTGCGTCGCGCCCAGCCCCGCGCAGGCCGAGATGTCCTCGACCCTCGTCGCCGCGCGGCCGCCGACCAGCAGCGGTGCTCCCTCGGGCGGCTGGCACGCCGCGCCGGCACAGGCCGCCGAGCGCCACCACACCAGCAGCTGGCCGTCCTGCAGCCCGCGCGCCGGGGCGACACATGGCGGGTTGGCGTTCGGCTCGCAGACCGGCTCGATCGGGTGGGTCGAGACCAGCACCACCGTCAGGCCGCGGGGCCACAGCGCGCGGTCGGTCACCTCGGCGTGCCAGGCCTCCGGGACGTGCAGCCGGAAGCCGCCGTCCGCCACGTTCAGCGGCGGCCCGCTCTGCGCCGGCAGGCATCCGGCCAGGACGAGCAGCGCCGCCAGCCAGCGGCGGCTCACCGCGACTCCCTCAGGTGTCGAGCACCACGCCGGCGGCGCGGGCGTCCTCGAGCAGCATGGGCAGCGCCTCGTCCGAGGCGGCGCTGGCCTGCAGCAGGCCGATGACGCGGCTGATGCCCAGGTCCGCCAGCTCGCCCAGGTACGCGATCCGCATGTCGCCGGACGACGACCAGGCCGGGTCGCCCCACCATGCATGCAGGCTGACCGACAGCGACGCCGGGTCGCGCCCGATCTCCTCGCAGCGCCTGCGGATGACAGGCAGCGCATCCCGCAGCTCCGTCGGCGTCATGCCGTCCACGTTGAGCTCGTCGGCGAAGCGGGCGGCCAGGCGCCAGGTGACCTCCGGACCGTTGCCGCCGACCATGACCGGGATGCGCGGCTGCTGGATGCCGCGCGGCAGGTTGATCGCGCCGCGCACCGACGCGTGGTCGCCGTCGTACGTGGCGCGCTCGGTGCCGGGTGCCAGCATGCGGGTGATGATCTCCAGCCCATCGCGCAGCATTGCCAGCCGAACCTTCGTGTCGGGAAACTCGTAGCCGTAGGCCAGCCACTCCTCGCGCTTCCAGCCGGCACCGATACCCAGCTCGAAGCGTCCGCCGCTGATCGTGTCCAGGGTGCTGGCCATCTTGGCCGTCAGGGCCGGGTTGCGGAATCCGTTGCAGATCACGATGTGACCGAGGCGCACGCGCTCGGTCAGCGCGGCCAGCGCGCTGAGCGTGGTGAACGACTCCAGGGTGATCTCGTCGGTCGGCCGCGGGACCGTGTGGAAATGGTCGAAGAGCCAGATCGACTCGAAACCGAGCGCATCGGCCTGGCGCGCCACGCTGCGGGTGCGCGACCAGGCGCGCGCCGCATCCCAGCCGGCGTACTCCCCGGTCCAGCCCTGCGGCACGATGACGCCGATCTTCATGCGCGTCGAGTCAGCACGATTCGAGCCTACGCCTCGGCGGCGCCGCGGAGGATCATCTGCGCCCGCTCGGGACCCACGCTGAGATGGCTGATCGGCACGCCGGCCAGCTCCTCGAGGCGCTCCACGTACCGGCGGGCCGCCTCCGGCAGCTCGTCCCATGCGCGGCAGCCGGTGGTGTCCGCCTGCCAGCCCGGCAGCTCCTCGTAGACCGGTTCGAGGCGTTCGTAGGCCGATGTCGAGGCGGGCACCGTGTTCCACACCGTCCCGTCGAGCGGATCGCGGTACGCCGTCGCCAGGCGGATGCGCTCCATGCCGTCCAGCACGTCGAGCTTGGTCAGCGCGATGGCCGAGTAGCCGGCCAACCGCACGCTGAAGCGCACAGCCACCGCGTCGTACCAGCCGCAGCGCCGCGGCCGCCCGGTGGAGGTGCCGTACTCGGCGCCACGCTCGCGCAGGTGCTCACCGGTCTCGTCGGTCAGCTCGGTGGGAACCGGACCGGCGCCAACCGCCGTGGTGTAGGCCTTGGCCACGCCCAGCACGCGGTCGATGGCAACCGCCGGCAGCCCGGCTCCCAGGCTGGCGCCACCGGGGATCGGGCTGGAGCTGGTGACGTAGGGGTAGATCCCCCAGTCGATGTCGCGCATCGTGCCCAGCTGCCCCTCGAGCAGGATGCGCTGCCCCGCGGCGAGCGCCCCATCGACCAGCTCCTGGCCGTCCACCACGTGCGGGCGCAGCCGCTCCCCCGCCGCCAGGTAGGCATCGGCCACGCGCTCCTCGTCCAGCGCCGCCTCGATCTGCTCCCGCAGCTCGTCATCCGGGCCGCCCGCCCCGAAGTAGCCCTCCACCACCCGTCGAGCCCGCTGCAGGCCGGCATCCAGCCGCTGCCGGAAGGCATCGGCCTCCATCAGGTCGATGACCCGTATGCCGCGGCGGGCCACCTTGTCGACGTAGGCCGGACCGATGCCGCGACTGGTGGTGCCAAGCTTGCCCGCCCCTCGGTCGCGCTCCTCGAGCTGGTCGATGAGGACGTGGTACGGCATCACCAGGTGTGCCCGATCGGCGATGAACAGGTTCGACCCGTCGAAGCCGGCGGCCGCCAGCCCGTCCAGCTCGGTGACCAGGGCCGGCGGGTTGATGACCACCCCGTTGCCCAGCAGGTTGCGGGTCCCGGGATGGAAGATGCCGGACGGGATGAGGTGCAGCTTGAAGTGGCCGTGCGGGTTCACCACCGTGTGGCCGGCGTTGTTGCCACCGCCGTAGCGGATGACCAGCTCGGCGTCGTGCGCCAGGTAGTCGACGACCCTGCCCTTTCCCTCGTCGCCCCACTGGGCGCCGACGACGGCGGTCACGGACATGGGCGGACGGAACTCTCACACAGCGGGAACGGCGGATATGGTACCCGCCGCCATCAGGTCAGCGGGGTGCCGCAGCCTGCAATGGGACCTCCGTCGTGTTGGATGGCCGCGCAGGTGGCCCTACAATCCCGCCGCGCCAGGGCCGATCCCTGGCGTTCCACCTGAAAGGGCTGCATGTTCGTCACCAGCGAGCCATTCCTGCCACTCGAGCACCTGCGCATCCCGCACCGCGTCGACCCCGCTGGCGCGGAGGAGTCGGCGAGCGTGCACGGCGTGCCAATGGGCTTCGCGAGCCTCAGCGTCGACGGTGCGATGGGCGGGCCGCGCCTGTACTGGCCCCTCGCCGGTTCGCCGCTGCTGGCCGGAGCGTCGCTGGGACGTCACACGCTGCGCGGCATCCCGCTCTTCGCGCGCGCAGCCGACCCGGCCGCCCTGGCAGATGCACTTCCCGCGGGCTGGCGGGTCGCTGCGCACGAGGAGGGTGAGCTCGCTGCCGTGCGGCACGACGACGGCTCCATTGTGCTGCCCTTCGATCCTGGCGAGGCCATGGAGTGCCTCTGGTCGGAGCGCTACCTGACCATGGGCGGCCGGCTGGGCATCACCTCCGCTGCCCGATGGCTCTACTACCGCCTCCGCCCCCTCATGCCGCGCCGCCTGCAGATCGAGCTGCGCCGGTCGTATGCGCGCGTCCAGGGGCGACGTCCCTTCCCGGCGTGGCCGATGGAGACGGCGCTGCACGACCTCCTGCGCGAGGTGTACTGGCTGCTCACCGAGCTGGCCGGCGGCCCCGTGCCATGGATCGCGCCCTGGCCCGCGCCCTACCGCTGGGCCGTCGTCCTGACGCACGACGTGGAGCAGCCGGCCGGCCAAGCCCAGATCGGGGTCATGCGCGACGCGGAGCGCGCGCTCGGCTTTCGCTCGAGCTGGAACTTCCCGGCGCGGCGCTACGTGGTCGACGAGTCCGTAGTTGCCTCCCTTCGTGAGGAGGGCTGCGAGATCGGGGTCCATGGAGCGCTGCATGACGGCCGCGACCTCGAGTCGCTGCGGACCATCGATGAGCGTCTGCCGGCGATGCGCGAGGTGGCGGCGCGCTGGGGCGCGGTCGGCTTCCGATCGCCCGCCACCCATCGGCGCTGGGAGTGGATGCCGCGGCTCGGCTTCGCCTACGACTCGAGCTCGCCTGACACCGATCCGTATGAGCCCCAGCCGGGCGGCTGCTGCAGCTGGTGGCCATTCTTCAACGACAGCATGGTCGAGCTGCCCATCACCATGCCGCAGGATCACACCCTCTTCACCATCCTGCGCACGGACGAGACCGTGTGGCTGGACAAGGCCCGAGCGTTGCGCGATCGCAGCGGCATGGCGCTGGTGCTCACCCACCCCGACTACCTCGGCACCGCAGCGGCGGCAGAGCCCTACCAGCGCGCGCTGACGAGCTTCGCCGCCGATCCGACGGCGTGGCGCGCGCTGCCGCGTGAGGTGGCCGACTGGTGGCGCCGGCGGGCCGCGTCGTCAATCGAGCGCCAGGCAGATGGTTGGCGGGTGACGGGGCCTGCCGCGGACGAGGCCGCGATCTGCCTGGGGGCGCCGTAGCCTCGGGCTTTCGGCGCTAGGCCACGAACCGGTAGAGCAGCTCCCCGGCGGCGCGGCACACGAACGGCGGCGAGTGCCGGATCAGCCCGCCCAAAAGGCGGCCGGCGGTGCCGTGCGCAGCGTCTTCGGACCCCTGGTCTCGCCGCTCGCCCAGCGCGGAGT
>DASSNI010000088.1:0-2127 GCA_035701385.1 Candidatus Limnocylindria bacterium
GCTTGGATTTGGCGCCGCCGGCGGCGAAACGGTCGTATGGACCACCCTCGACGGCGAATCCTGGACCGATGCCGGTGCGCTGCCCTACACCTACCAGGATGCCGCGGCGCTGGCGGAGGAGGTCATCGTCTTCACGGCGGATTTCGACGGCAGCAGTGGCTGGCACCTGCATCGCGGCACGCTTGGTCGCGAAGGCTGATGGCATTCGCGGTCGCGGCCGATGCGTATGACCGATTCATAGGGCGCTACTCGCGGCTCCTCTCGCCGCAGCTCGCCGATCTTGCCGGCATCGCCGCCGGCCAGCGCGCGCTGGACGTCGGATCCGGCCCCGGGGCGCTGACCGCCGAGCTCGTCGAGCGCCTGGGAGCCGAGTCCGTCGTGGCGGTCGATCCGTCGGAATCGTTCGTCATGGCGGCACTCGACCGTCATCCCGGCGTGACGGTACTCCAGGCATCGGCCGCCGATCTTCCGTTCGCGGATGACTTCTTCGACGCCGCGCTGGCGCAGCTGGTGGTGCACTTCATGCCCGATCCGGTCGCCGGCCTCACCGAGATGCGGCGCGTGACGCGCAGTGGCGGCGCGGTGGCCGCCTGCGTGTGGGACTTCGGGGCCGGGATGGGACCGCTGGGGCCGTTCTGGCAGGCTGCGCTCGAGCTTGACCCGACGGCCACGGCGGAGGCACACCTGCCGGGCACGCGCGAGGGACACCTGGCCGAGCTGTTCGAGCAGGCCGGGCTTCGCGACGTGACCCCCGCCGAGCTGTGGGTCGCTCTCGAGCATCCGACCTTCGATGCCTGGTGGGCGCCGTTCACCGAAAGCGTCGGACCGGCCGGCGCCTACGTGGCGAGCCTGCCACCCGACGGGCAGGCCGCCCTGCGCGACCGATGCCGCGCGCTGCTGCCCGAGGCGCC
Source organism: Candidatus Limnocylindria bacterium (assembly GCA_035701385.1). Lineage (GTDB taxonomy): Bacteria > Chloroflexota > Limnocylindria > QHBO01 > QHBO01 > DASSCW01. Next base: position 912 of record DASSNI010000088.1, read on the forward strand.
CTTCACGATCACGGCACGGGCCTGGGCCGCGCGCGGGACAGTCTGAGCCGGGGGATTGACGGGCAGGCGTACATTCAGCGCTGCGCGCATTCGCGTGGACAAACTGTCGGGACGGAGGTCGACGGGTGGACATCGCGCGGGTCAGCAACGATGCGGTCTGGCGGCAGCTGCGGATCATCTTCATCGGGTCGGGGCTGCTCTTCCTCATCAACAACCTCGTTGGCTTCGCCAACGCGTTCACCGAGGGCACCATCAACCGCGGCCAGGTCCTCGTTCACCTGCACGCGGGGAGCGTGGGCTGGATCACGCTCTCGGCCATCGGGCTGGGCATCTGGGTCGTCACCGGGCAGCGCCAGGTCGGGCCCGATTACGAGCGCCATGTGCGCCGGCTCGGCTGGTCGGCGGTCATCGCCTTCGCCTGCTACGTGCCGAACTTCTGGCTCGCCTTTGGGCCGGTCGGGATCACCATCTTCCTGCCGATCTTCGGCATCGCCGCGGTGGCGGTGCTGTGGTGGTCCGCGATCTTCGTCATCGGGCAGCTGCGACAGCAGGAGACGCTGACCACCATCCAGCTGCTGGCGGCGGGGGCGCTGCTGGTGGCGTCGATTGGCGCGACGGTGGGCGCGCTGTTGGGCCTGGAGCACGTGATCGGGACGTTCATGACGCTGGCCAGCGATCGCGTGGGCGCGCACGCCGCGATGATGGACACCTATCTCTTCCTGGTGGCCGCCGCGGTGATCGAGTGGGTCATCCGACCCCGGTCCGCGCAGCGCTGGAGCTGGGCCGGTGCGGCGCAGGCGGTGGTGTGGGTCATCGGCGCGGCGCTGGTGCCGATCAGCTACTTCCTGGACCTGATCGATGTCCTGCTGCCGGTCTTCGGCATGCTCCTTCTGGCCGGCATGGCGATCTTCCTGGTGCGCACCGCCTGGCGCGCCCTGCTCGCCGGACCCATGACCGGCGGCGCGCGTCCGTGGGCCTTCTTCGGCACCGTCTGGCTCGTCGCCTACATGGGCCTCTTCCTGTGGATCGTCTCCGGCGGCGGTGACTTCAGCGGCATGCCGGCGTGGTTCTTCCCGGTCTTCGTGCACGTCGGCTTCGTCGGCATGATGACCAACCTGATCCTGGCCCTTCAGTTGGAGCGAGCCGATGCGCAGCGCGGCCTCGCCCCGTGGGCCGAGCCGACGGCCATGTGGGTCTTGAACATCGGCCTGGTGAC
>DASSNI010000089.1:0-2540 GCA_035701385.1 Candidatus Limnocylindria bacterium
CACGCCCACCGCGACGGCAAGCAGCAGCGACAGGATGGTCAGCTCCAGCGTCACCGGCAGCCGCTCGGCCAGCAGCTCGGTGAGCGGCGCGCCGCTGATGAAGTCGGCCCCCAGGTCGCCGCGCAGCACGCCGCCGAGCCACGAGAAGTACTGCTCGTGGAGCGGCCGGTCCAGGCCCAGGGCTTCCCGGACGGTTGCGATGGTCTCCGGCGTGGCGCGGAACCCGAGCATGGTGCGCACCGGGTCACCGGGCACCAGTCGCAGCATCAGGAACACGAAGATGCTCATGGCCAGCATGACCGGGATGGTCAGCAGCAGCCGTCGCAGGATGAACGCGGTTCGCCCGCTCACCGCGCGGTACTTCCGTCCGTCTCGCGCCGCGCCCGCCGGACGGCGTCCTCCAGCGCTGACGCGGTCAGCATGAAATGCCGGCGTGAGATGGCCGATGCAGCCTCGGCATCGCCCTTCACCACCGCCGCCACCAGCTCGCCGTGGTCCTCCACGGCGCGGGCGCGGATCGCCTCGCTGTACGGCTCTGCGCTGAAGCCCAGGCTCACCTCCATCCGCACTTGGCTGCTGACGCTGACGAGGTACGAGTTGTGGGTCGCGCGCGCCACGGCAACGTGAAGGGCTTCGTCGGCGGCGCGCGAGGCTTCCCGATCGGCCGCGGCGCGATACGCCTCGAGCGCGGCCTGGATGGCGAGGAGGTCGTCCTCGTCCCGCCGCGCTGCCGCCAGCCCGGCGATCAGCGGCTCCATCAACTGCCGGAAGTCGAGCAGCTGCTCGTAGTGCTCCCAGTTCTCGGCCAGGGTGCGGCGGACCACTTCCGCGGAGGTCGCGCCCCAGCCTGACTCCACGAAGGCGCCGCCGTGGCGGCCGCGCTTGACGGTCACGTAGCCCGCGGACGAAAGCCGCCCCAGCGCCTCGCGTATCGTGGCGCGGCTCACGCCCACCATGGCCGCCAGGTCCCGCTCGGCCGGCAGCCGCTGGCCCGGGATGAACTCCCCCAGCGCGATCGCCGCCGTCAGGCGGTCGGCGATCTGCTCGGCGGCCGTCCGTAGCTGCATCGGCTCGAGCGCATCCGTCCTGCCGGCAGCCAGCAGGTTGGCGGCCGGGGTATCGGCGACCGATGCCTCACGCAGCGGCTTCACGACGCGCCCTCGAACCAGGTGGCCAGGAAGCGGGTCAGCGTGCGTGCGCCCTCAACGATGCTGTCGAGCTCAACCGCCTCGTCGACGCCGTGGATGTTGTGCGCCACCGGGCCATAGCAGACCGCCGGAATGCCAGCTGCCAGGTAGGAGCGCGCGTCGGTGGTGGTCGCCATGAGCTTGCCCACGGCTGGCGTTCCGTGGGCGTCGGCGTGTGCCTGGGTCAGACAGCGGACCAGCTCCGAGGCCTCGTCCGCAACGTGCCCGTGGGCGCGGAAGCCGTTGAAGCGGACCTGCGGCGGCGTGTCGCGCAGCCAGTCATCGGCCCGGGCGGCCTCGGCAACGGCCTGGCGCACCCGGTCCTCCGCCTCGTCCACGGTCCAGGCGCGGGGGAAGCCCAGCCGCAGCCCGATGCGCGCCGTGGCCGGCACGCTCGACTGCCAGTCCCCGGCGTCCATGCGGCCGATGTTCAGGTTGTACGGATGCTCGGCTTCGGGGAGCAGCGGATCGCGGCCGTTTGCGTTGAGCTCAGCCTCGAACCCGCGCAGGGAGCTCATCAGCCGCATGGCGACGTCGATGGGGTTCACCGCGCGGTCCGCCGACTCGGCATGCGCCGATCGCCCGGTGATCAGCAGCTCGAACCAAACGATGCCGATCCCTCCGAGCAGGATGTCCAGGCTCGTGGGCTCCACCAGCAGCGCGGCATCCGCGATGAGGCCGGCGTCGATGCTGGCCAGGGTGCCGTTGCCGGTGCACTCCTCCTCGATGGCGCTGACCACCGTGAGCCGGCCGCCCGTCTGGAGGCCCGCTTCCCGCATGGCTCCCAGCGCGAGGCTTAGCATGGCGAAGCCGCACTTCATGTCGCCCGTGCCGCGGCCGTACATCAGGCCGTCGCGCACCTGCGGCTCGAACGGGGGCGACGTCCAGAGCTCGGGCGTCTCGGCCGGCACCACGTCGATGTGCCCGTTGATGATCAGCGAGCGTGGTCCCTGCCCTCGCTGGCCGATGACGTTGTGCCGGCCGCCGTACGGCGCCCGCGGCACGCCGGCGCCCTTCAGGTCGCCGACGTCGTCCGGGATGGGCTGCCGCTCGACCGTGAATCCCAGCCGTTCCAGCTCCGCCGCCATCACGCTCTGCGCGCCCGATTCGGAGCCCACTGTGCTCGGCTGGCGGACCAACTCCTCCAGGAATCCGAACGCGCGGGGCGAGAGCCGGTCGATCGCTTCGTCGACCGCTGCCCAGTCACGCTGCTCGGGATTCGTGAAAGGTCTAACGATTAGGCCATTAGACCTTATTCAGTCGCGGCTCGTCAATGGCCAGAGGTCAAACTACCCACGCCGCAGAGACCGCGAAGAGCTCCATCGGCGACTCGATGCCCTTCAGCGCGTGCGA
>DASSNI010000090.1:0-3507 GCA_035701385.1 Candidatus Limnocylindria bacterium
CCGCTCGATCTTGCCGGCGATCGACTGCCGCCGCGCCATCTCCTCCGGATCGGTGAAATGGCCGCGCGCGTTGTCTCGGAGGTTGACGTAGCGGCTGACCGCGATGTCCATGGGATTGCGGATGCCGGAGAAGACGAAGTACTTCTTCTCGTCCTCGGTGGCACGCGCCTCGAAGTCGCGGTAGGTGGCGTGCTTGGCCAGGATGCCCACTCCCTCGTACATGTCGCGCAGCTCGCGCTTCACGGCCGTTGACCCGGTGCGCGGCAGCTCGACGAAGAGGTAGCGGTACCTGTGGCTGATGATCATCGCGGCGAGCCTAGCAGAGCGTCATTCTCACCGGACCCCGAGGTCCTGGCGAGCGCGGGCGGCCAGCTGGCGGTTGGTGTCGTAGAGGCGGCCGAGCACCTCGGTCGCCAGGCGCGGCGCCGCCGCCGCCAGGCTCCGCTCCCGAATGGCGGCCGATGGCTGGCCAAGTGTGGCGGCCAGGGCCGATGCAACGGCGGCCGGCGTGGCGGCCTCGCTCACCTGGCCGGCGCCGCTCTCCGCCACGAGGCGCGACACCTCGCCGACAGGCGTGGTGACCACTGGCAGCCCGCAGGCCAGCGCCTCGAGCCCGACGGTCGGGCCGGTCTCGAAGGCCGAGGTGATGGCAAAGGCGTCCGCAGTGTTCATGAGCTCCGCCAGGCGCTCGCGGGGCACCGTCGTGAGCACGCGGGCGGCGGCGTCGGAACCGGTGCGAGCCAGCTCGGCGCGCAGGGCGGCATCCAGGGTCCCCTCGCCCACCATCAGCAGCGCGGCGTTCGGCACCTGGCCGCGCACATCGGCGAAGGCGCGAGCCATGAGCATCGGGTCCTTCTGGCCCTCCAGCCGGCCCGCCCACAGGATCAGCGGTCCACCGCCTTCCAGCCCGAGCTCGGCATCCACGGCCGCGCGGAGCTGCCCGCGGCGCTCGTCGGGGAACGGGTGGAACAGGGTTCCATCGGCCCAGTTCGGCAGGAACTCGATGCGGCTGGCGACGTCGGGGAAGGCGCGCCGGTAGTCATCGGCTGCCGACTCGTTCACCACGTAGATGCGATCCGCGCGGCGAAAGCCCGTCCGCTCCAGCCGCCGCAGGACGGCGGGCAGGCGGCGCCATCGGCTCTCGCTGCCCTCGGTCGCCAGGTCCTCCACCGACAGATGCACCACCCGCCAGCGCGGCGCGTGGCTGCGCAGGAACGGCAGGTCGGTGCCGGGCCGATGGAAGCTCAGCACCCGGCCGCTCGTCGCGAGCCGGCTGCGCCCGCGCAGCAGGGCCGCCACGAAGCGCACCGCGATGGGGATCCGCGAGCGCACGCCGACCTGCCAGCGCACCACCGGCAGGAGCCGGATGGGGCGGTCCTCGAAGGTCACGTCGTGCCAGCGCCACAGGGCCCGATCGGCGCTGATGCCGACGATCTCGATGTCGAAGTCGGCCGGCGCGAACTTCACGAAGCCACGCAGGAAGGAGTTGATGCCGCCGATGCGCATCCGCTCCGGATCGGTGGGCATCACGAAGGTCACCCGGACGCGCTCGACGGACGATGCCTGGCTCACCCGCTGCCGATGGCCGTGGGCTCGGTGGCTGGTGCAGCCTCCGCGGGCCCGTCGCGCGCCTCGGCTGCGCGGATGCGCCACGCCATGGAGCCGACCGCCCCGATCACCAGGAAGACCAGGTACACGCGCGGCGGCGAGTGGAACATCGAGCTAGCGAACGACTCGATGATCGTCTGGGCGAAGACCATGCCGGCGGCGAAGCGGAAGACGCGGCGGAACTCTCCGTCATCCCGGCGGTCGGCCTCGCGCCACAGCATGACCCCCATCCAGCCGATGAAGGTCGCGTACGTCACCAGCCCGCCGACGCCCATCTCGCCGAGGATCTGCGGCCAGAAGGTATCGGTGATGAACATCGGCTTCTCGCGGCTCAGGCCGCGAATGTCGCTCATGCCGTACTTGTCGTACAGCGGCGAGTAGTTCTCGCGGCTGACCCAGCTGCCGTAGCGGCCGAAGCCGGCACCCAGCGGCAGGTAGTCGAGCGCGGCCTTCACCGAGCCCTGGTACAGCGCGAAGCGGGCGCGAGGGTTCTCCGGGTCGGCGATGGGGATGGGAGTCTCGCCGGGCGCCAACGACTCGGTCGCGATGTTGAAGTAGCGATACATCATCTGGGCGTAGAGGCTCGTCAGCCCTGGCAGGAACATGATGAACAGCGCCAGGCTGCCGATGGCCACCGGCACCCAGGTCCGCGCGATCTGTCCCCTGTCGCGAACCCGCCGCAGGTTTTCGGAGAAGCCGACGACGAGGGCGCCGAGCAGCGACAGGATGGCCCGTCGCCGGGCAGACAGGAACGGGCCCAGCGCGAAGAAGAAGCCGATGAACAGCCAGCGCAGCCGCCGGGTCACCACGTACTGCGCGAAGGCGAAGATCGCCACGAAGGTCGTGAACCAGCCGAACAGGGCCGGATGGATGAGCACCGACTTCACGACCGGCAGCTCGGTGCGCGGCTGGCGGAAGAACGGCAGCTCGAAGAACGCCTGGAAGCCCATGGGGTTGATCAGCTCGATGAAGCCGAGTGCCATGACCGCGAAGGCGATGGCCAGCGTCACCCGCATGGCGCCGCGAATCTCCCAGTCGCGGAACCCTGTCCACAGCACCGCGTAGAAGAAGGCGATCGGCTTGGCCACCAGCACCATGCCCTTCAGCCAGATCGGCGCCGGCACGCCGGCCACCAGGCTGGAGAGGATGCCCAGCACGAAGGCGATGACCAGCGCGACGTCGCGCGGCCAGCTGACCCAGTCCCGCCACCGGCGCGCGACGCGGGCGAAGCTGATGAGCACGAGCAGCGGGACGGCGAGCTCGTCGGTGTGGGTCAGGGACCCGCCGACCTGGATGGCCAGCGTGTCGTAGAACAGGATGAAGACCGCCAGCAGGAGCAGCGCCTCGACCGGTCGCCACCGGTAGGTGACCACGATCAGCCCGGCCACCACGCCGGGCACCAGCCAGCTGGTCGGTCCCTGGTCAGGCACGAACGGCGTCACGAGCCAGGGCAGTGCCACGGATGCCAGCGCGAGCAGGGTGAAGCGCAGGACGAAGCCGAGCTCCGTGTCCAGGGTCAGGGTGCGCTGGGCGCGAACGGTCACCGGCCGGTCAGGAATGCCTGCAGGGCGTCGTGGTCCTCCGGCGTGTCCACCTCTCGCCACCAGGTGTCGTCCAGCGGTATGGCCCGCACCCGGCCGGGCGTGGCGGCCAGCCGATCCACGAGGTCGTGCCAGATCACCGGGACCTCGGAACCCTCGCCATCGCCGACTGCCCGAGTGAGATGCGTCATGAACTCCTCGCGCGCCTCAGCTCCGCGGACCAGCAGCAGGCCAGCCGAGATTCCGTGCGACTCACCGAGCGGCAGTCGTTTGCCCACGGCGGCGACCGAGCCGTCCGGCCGCAGCCGCAGTCTAACGTCATCAGGCTCGGCGGCCCGGGTCGAGTAGCCAAGGTAGA
>DASSNI010000091.1:0-3636 GCA_035701385.1 Candidatus Limnocylindria bacterium
AATCGGCTTCCTTCCCAGGAGAGGTGTGTGAAGCTCCAGGAGTATCGGTCCAAGGAGATCCTGGCCCGTCACGGCGTGCCGCTGCTGGCCGGTGAGGTGGCCACCACCCCGCAGGAGGCGCGCGCCGCTGCCGAACGGATCGGCGGCCCGGTCGTCGTCAAGGCGCAGGTGCTGGTGGGCGGACGCGGCAAGGCCGGCGGCGTGAAGCTGGCGGCCACGCCGGACGAGGCGGAGGCGCGCGCCCGCGAGATCATCGGCCTGGACATCAAGGGCGTCACCGTCAAGACCGTGCTGGTGGCGCCGGCGGCAGACATCGCCAAGGAGTTCTACCTGGGGCTGATCCTGGACCGTGGCGCGCGGGCGGTGACCATCATCGCCAGCGCGGAGGGCGGCGTCGAGATCGAGGAGACGGCCCGCACCAACCCCGACGCCATCCTGCGGCTGCCGCTGGACCCGCTGCTGGGGCTGCAGGACCACAACGTGCGGCGCACCTCCTTCTTCCTGGGCATTCCCGCGGAGCTGCGCACGGCGTTCACATCGGTCCTGCGCGGTCTGTACGACGCCTTCATGGGAGCCGATGCCGACCTGGCCGAGATCAACCCGCTGGTCATCACCGCGTCCGGCGAGCTGCTGGCGCTGGACGCCAAGATCGTGCTCGACGACTCGGCGCTCTTCCGCCACCCCGACCTGGAGGCGATGCGCGACCTGAACGAGGAGGAGCCGTCCGAGATCGCGGCGCGCGAGGCGGGGATCAACTTCATCAAGCTGGACGGCAGCATCGGCTGCATGGTCAATGGCGCCGGCCTGGCGATGACCACCATGGACCTGGTGAAGCTGGCGGGCGGTGAGCCGGCCAACTTCCTGGACATCGGTGGCGGGGCGAAGGCGGACAAGGTTACGGCTGCGTTTCGCATCATCCTGGACGACCCGAACGTGCAGGCCATCCTGATCAATATCTTCGGCGGCATCACCCGCGGCGACGAGGTGGCGCGCGGCATCGTCGAGGCGCGCGGCACGCTCGAGCGCGAGGTGCCGATGGTGGTCCGCATCGTCGGCACCAACGCCGAGGAGGCACGGCCGATCCTGGCCGAGGCGAACCTCATCACCGCTGACTCCCTGGACGACGCCGCCGCCAAGGCGGTCGCAGCCGCTGCGGCGCAATGAGCGTCCTGGTCGGGCGGGATACGCGGCTGCTGGTGCAGGGCATCACCGGTCGGGAGGGCACCTTCCACTCGACCGCGATGCTCGAGTACGGCACGAACCTGGTCGCCGGCGTGACGCCCGGCAAGGGCGGGCAGACGGCGCTCGACGGTCGCGTGCCGGTGTTCGACACGGTGGGCGAGGCCGTGGAGCAGACCGGAGCCAATGCCTCCTGTGTCTTCGTGCCGGCCCCGTTCGCGCCGGATGCCGTCCTGGAGGCGGCCGATGCCGGCGTGCCGCTGGTGATCTGCATCACCGAGGGCGTGCCGGCGCTCGACATGCTGCGCGTGTACCACGCGCTGCGCGCCCGGGGGACCCGACTGATCGGGCCGAACTGCCCGGGCCTGACATCCGTCGGCCAGGCGAAGGTGGGCATCATCCCCGGCAACATCCACGCGCCGGGGCCGGTGGGTCTGGTCAGCCGCTCGGGCACCCTGACCTACGAGGTGGTGCAGGCCATGACCGATGCCGGCATGGGCCAGACGACGTGCGTCGGCATCGGTGGTGACCCGATCATCGGCACCAGCTTCATCGACGTGCTGGACATGCTGAACCGCGATCCTGAGACCGAGGCGATCGTGATGATCGGCGAGATCGGCGGCGAGGAGGAGGAGAAGGCGGCGGCGTTCTGCGCGCGCGAGGTGCGCAAGCCGATGGCCGCCTTCATCGCCGGCCGCACGGCTCCCCCGGGACGCCGCATGGGTCACGCCGGGGCGATCATCTCCGGTGGCGCCGGGACTGCCGAGTCGAAGCGCGCGGCGCTGGAGGCGGCCGGCATCCGCGTGGCCGACTCGCCGTCGCACATCCCCGCCCTGCTGCGCGAGGCGGGCGTCAGCTAGCTCCCTGGGCCTCCCACTCGGCACGCAGGATGGCCATCAGGTGCGCATCGGCCAGGCGACCGTCCGGCATGCGCCGCGTGCTGCGCATGATCGCCTCACGACGGAAGCCGACCTTCTCGTACGAGCGGATGGCGCGCGGGTTGTCGGCATCCACCGTCAGCCAGACGCGCTCCATGCCCAGGTTGCCGAACGCGAAGCGCAGGAGCGTTCGCTGCGCCTCGGTCCCCCAGCCGGAGCCGATGTGGTCCCTGTCCATGTAGATGGCCAGCTCGGCATTGCGGTCGAGCCAGTTCACCTCCTTGAGCCAGGTCGTGCCGATGAACCGGTCGTCGCCCAGCTCGCAGACCGCAAAGAAGAAGGCATCGCCGCGTTTCATCGGCTCCTGGAGGCGCTCGAGCCAGCCCGTAGCCTGATCCAGGCTGATGGGCCAGCGATAGCCGGCCAGGGAGCCCACCTCGGTGTCGTTGATGCCGGCGGCGTAGGCGGGCATGTCGCGCTCCTCGAGAGGGCGCAGCCAGAGGCGCTCGCCGCGCAGCATCGGCCGCTCGGGGATCGGCAGGCGGTCAGGGATCGGATCGGTCATCTGGGGAGGTGGCCTCTCGACGTTCGACGAGCTCCCACAGTACCCCGTTCAGCGTGCGAGGGTGGATGAAGGCCACCTGGCCGTGGGCGCCGGGACGGGGCTGGCTGTCGATGAGCTCGGCCTCCGCGACCGCCAACGCGGCAAGGTCGGCCGGCAGGTCGTCACTCGTCAGACAGACGTGATGGATGCCCTCGCCGCGATCGGCCAGGAAGCGGGCCACGCCACCGTCCGGATCCACGGGCTCGACCAGCTCCACGCGCGGCTGGTCCTCTGCCCCGGTCCGCACGAAGCACAGCCGCACGCCCTGCGACGGGAAATCGAATGGCTCGCTCTCCGGGAGCCAGCCGAAGAGGCGCCCGTAGCGCGGCAGCGACTCGTGGATGGAGCGCACCACCACGGCCACGTGATGGATGGAGCCGATGGTCACGGGCGGTGCTCGCCCCAGGCGGCGCGCAGCTCGTCGCTGATCTCGCCCAGGGTGACCTGCGCCTCGACGCAGGCCAGGATGCGCGGCAGCACGTTCTCGGTGCCGCGCGCCGCCTCGCCCAGGGCCCGCCGGGCGGCGCGGGCCGCATCCTGGTTGCGCGTCGCGCGCACCTGTCGCGTGCGCTCCACCTGGCGCGCCTCCGCCTCCGGGTCGATGGCCTGCGGCGCCGGCCGCTGCTCCTCTCCGCCCTCGGTAAAGGCGTTGAGGCCCACGATGATCGACTCGCCGGCCTCCACCGCCCGCTGCGCCTCGTAGGCGGCCTGTGCGATCTCGCCCTGCTGGTAGCCCTCCCGGATCGCGGCCAGCGTACCACCCCGCCGGTCGATCTCCGCCAGCGCCGCCAGCACGCGCTCCTCGAGGGCGTTGGTCAGCGCCTCCACGTACCACGAGCCACCCAGCGGGTCCACCGGCGACACCACGCCCGACTCGTGGGCCAACACTTGTTGTGTTCGCAGCGCCAAACGGGCGGTGGCCGGGGTCGGCAGGCCCAGGGCCTCGTCCAGGGCATTGGTGTGCAGGCTCTGCGC
>DASSNI010000092.1:0-3822 GCA_035701385.1 Candidatus Limnocylindria bacterium
GGATCGCCGTAGACTTTGCGAGCCATGCCCAGCCGGCGCCCCAACCTGACCGAGCCGCTGTTCGACGCCGAGACGGCGGCCGACGCGCCGCTTGCCGCCCGAATGCGACCCCGCACGCTCGACGAGTTCGTGGGGCAGCGGACGCTGGTCGGCGACGAGGGAGCGCTGACCAAGGTCGTGCGGCCCGGCTACCTGCCGTCGATGGTGCTGTGGGGCCCGCCCGGCTCCGGCAAGACCACCCTGGCGCGGCTGCTCGCCGAACGCTCCGGCGGCACGTGGCGGCAGCTGTCAGCGGTGACCAGCGGCGTGGCCGACGTGCGGGCGCTGGTGAGCGACGCCAAGGCGCTGCGCGCGCAGGGCGGCCGCACGGTGGCGTTCATCGATGAGCTGCACCGCTTCAACAAGGCGCAGCAGGACGCGCTGCTGCCGCACGTCGAGGACGGGACGATCACCCTCATCGGCGCCACCACCGAGAACCCCTACTACGAGATCAACTCGCCGCTGCTGTCGCGGCTGCGCGTCTACCGGCTGGAGCCGCTGTCCGAGGATGAGCTGCGGGTCATTGTCGAGCGGGCGCTGGCCGAGGAGGCGGGGCTCGCCGGCCGCGTTTCGCTGACCGACGAGGGCATGTCCGCGCTGATCGACCTCTCCGGCGGCGACGCGCGGCAGGCGCTGAACATCCTGGAGGCAGCGGCCGCCGTGGCGCCGGATGGCGCGAAGGTCGGGGCCGATGAGGTCAGCGAAGCGGCCCAGCAGCGGCTGCTGGCCTATGACCGGGTGGGTGACCAGCACTACGAGGCGGCATCGGCCTTCATCAAGTCGATGCGCGGCAACGACCCGGATGCCGCGCTGTACTGGTGTGCCAGCATGATCGCCGCCGGAGAGGATCCGACGTTCATCGCGCGGCGGATCGTGATCGCCGCCTCTGAGGACGTGGGCAACGCCGATCCCCGCGCCCTGCAGGTGGCGGTGGCTGCCATGCAGGCGACCGAGATGATCGGCCTGCCGGAGGCGCAGTACGCGCTGGCCCAGGCGGCGGCCTACGTCGCATCGGCCCCGAAGTCGAACCGTGCCGGCTCTGCCTACTTCGCGGCGCTGGCCGAGGTCGAGGAGAAGGGCCGCCTGCCGGTCCCGCTCCACCTGCGGCCTTCCTCGCACCGTCGCCTCGCCCGCGAGCACGGCTACGGCAAGGGCTACCTCTACCCGCACGACTACGCCGATGCCGACGTCGACCAGCAGTACCTGCCCGACGAGCTTGCCGGCCGCGTCTTCTACGAGCCGTCGGACCAGGGCCTCGAGATCCAGATCGGGGAGCGGTTGCAGCGGCTCCGCCGGCAGCGCCTCGAGGCGAGCGACGGCCGGGGAAAGGGACAGAGCGGGAAGGGCGGAGGGGCTTGACATCGCCGTAAGTAACCATTAGGTTATATAACCGGATGGTAACTAGCGGACACGCACCGGCCGACACCCTGACCGCCACCTTTGCCGCCCTGGCCGATCCGACCCGGCGGGCCATCCTGGCGCGCCTGGCGGCCGGAGAGGCGTCGGTCACCGAGCTGGCCAGGCCCTTTGCCATCACCCAGCCGGCGATCTCCAAGCATCTGCGCGTGCTGGAGAACGCCGGGCTGGTGGAGCGTGGGCAGCAGGCCCAGTGGCGCCCGCGCCGGCTGCAGGCGGGACCGCTGCGGGAGGTTGCCGCGTGGATCGGGCAGTACCGGCCGCATTGGGACCAGAGCTTCGAGCGCCTGGACGCCTACCTGCGCAGCGAGGAGGCCCGAACCGCGGGACGCAGCGAGCGAAAGCCATCGAAACGCCAGACAGGGAGAGGACGAGAGAAGTGAACGCCACCGAGACCCGCGTCGACCGCGGCAGCACCGACACCACCGCCATCTATTCGATCGGCGGCGACCTGTACTACGAGCGCACCTTCCCGGCCACGCGCGAGCGTCTCTGGCAGGCCGTCACCGACCCGGCGCAGGTGCCGCACTGGTGGGGTCCGCATGGCACCACCACCGAGGTCGTCGAGATGGACGTCCGCCCGGGCGGCACGTGGCGCTACGTCAGCCACGCGCCGGACCGCGACGACGTCGCCTTCTACGGTGAGTACCTCGAAGTCGAGCCGCCCAGCCGGCTGCGCTGGACGTTCATGTTCGATGTCGAGGGCGTGGGTCCGCAGGGCGGCCCCGAGACGTTCCTGCTCGAGGAGGCCGAGGGTGGCACGCGGATGACCTGCATCGGCCACATGGGCTCGCCGGAGGTCATCGAGATGGCACTGGCCACCGGGATGTCGAAGGGCGCCGTGGAGACCTGGGACCGCCTGGAGGCGCTCCTCGCCGGGAGCTAGACCCGGCCGATGCCCAGGACGTTGACGAGGATGGTGGCCACTGCCAGCAGGGCGACCATCACCAGCACCAGGATCCCGATGTTCCGCAGGTCGCGCTGCACGTAGTGGTACTCGGCGGCGGCGCGCTCGCCGAGGCGCGACGAGCCGCCGACCGTGATGCGCGGATCCGCCGCCTTGCCCTTCGGCCGTCGCGCCATGCTGGCCAGCGGAGGAGCGGCTGCCGCGCGCACCTCCGCATCGGCGCGCTCGAAGGCGTCCGGCATGCCGCTGCTGGATGGCGCGGAGGTGAGGCCCAGGTCCGCGTCCGGGGCGCGCTGAACGGCGCCGGGGGCGGATGCCGCTCGCTGTGCGCCGCGCTGGCCCTTGCGCCGCGCGTGCCGGTTGGCTGCCTTGCCGCCTCGTCGCGCCATGTCGTCCTCGTCGCTGGTTCACGCCCACCGCCGCACGCCCAGGGGCGCCAGACGGGGACGGTATGATACCAGCCGTTCCGGCCACGCCCGTTGGCGTGCCCATCGCCGGCCGAGCACCGCAGCCAGCTGCAGCCGAGGGCGCCTGCCCATGCAAGAGCTGAATCGCTTCCTGGCGGACAACCTGGCGATCGTGATCGCCTCCCTGGCCCTCCTCATCCTGCTGCTGGCGGTGCTGGCGCTGGTGCAGACGGTGCGGCTCGGGCGCGCGGTGCGCGCCTATCGGGCCCTGGTGGGCGATGGTGGCCCGGGCTCGGTGACGGATGTCCTGGAGCGGCACGTCGTGCGGGTGGAGGAGGTGCGCAACCGCCTGGCTGACATGGAGCTCACCCAGGCCGGATTCGAGGAGCGATCGGCAACCAGCCTGCAGCACATCGGCCTCGTGCGCTTCAACCCGTTCGAGGACACCGGGTCCGATCAGAGCTTTGCCATCGCGCTGCTCGACGACCGCCGCGACGGGGTCGTGATTTCCAGCCTGCACGGTCGCAGCAACACGCGCGTCTTCGCCAAGCCGGTGGAGGACGGGAGCTCGCGGCACACCCTGTCCGAGGAGGAGGCGCAGGCCATCCGCATCGCAATTTCCGGTACCTCCAACGCCGGCTGACCCAGGGCCGATGGACCCCGCCCAGCGACGGCTGGCCGAGCGCCGCCTGGTCCATGCCCTGCAGCGTCTCCACCGTCGTGAGCCGATGGCGCCCGATTTCCGGGTTGATGCCCTCGTCGAGGCGGCCCGCGCCGTTCCGGGCGCGACCGCCGGTCACCGCGGCGGCACGCCGCTGACCCTGACGGACGGAGAGCTGCGCGCGATCGTGGACGAGCTGGTCGCGGCTCGCCGCTTCACGCGGCGCGGCCACCGCGTCCAGCTTGCCGGGCAACGCCCCGCCCTCGATCCCGATGCGCGTGAGCGCGTGGATCGGCTGTTGGACGGCCTGCGGGAGGCGGGCGCCGCGCCGCCACGGGTCGATGGCATCGCGGCCCGGCTTGGCATCACACCGCCGCTCCTGGCCCAGCTGC
>DASSNI010000093.1:0-3594 GCA_035701385.1 Candidatus Limnocylindria bacterium
CGGGCGCCGGACGTGGGAGCGGTAGCAGTCACGAGCCGATCATACGCGCCGCTGGGATCGGCTCATGTCACCGCGGTCAGGAAGAACGCCGCGGCGAAGCCCAGGACGGTGGCCAGGCCGACCAGGTCCCCGCCCTCGCCGAATGCCTCGGGGATCATGGTGTCGACCAGCATGGTCAGGATCGCGCCAGCGGCGAATGCCTGGATCAGCGGCACCCACACGGACGAGCCCATCTCGCCAAGCGCGGCAAAGCCGATGGCGGCGGCGGCACCCGAGACCGCGGCAACCACCACCCACAGGCCGATGATCCAGCCGGGCCGATGCCCCTCGCGCCGCAGGTCGGCGGCCGCGGTCAGGCCCTCCGGCACGTTGGAGACCGCCACCGCGAACAGGAATGGCAGGCTGACGGCGCCGCCAGCCAGGAGCGTCGAGCCGAGCACGATCGACTCGGGGATGCCGTCCAGCAGCGCGCCGAGCACGATCGCGAGGCCGTTGTTCTCGACCTGCTTGACGCGGGCTCCGCGCCGCGCCGCACCGCGTCGCGTGAGCAGCTGGTCGCCGGCGTAGTAGGTCAGCGCACCGGCGCCCAGCCCGGTTGCCACGGCCAGCGTGCCGCCGACGCGAAACGCCTCCTCGGTGAGGTCGAAGGCCACGGCACTGATCAGCGCGCCAACGCCGAAGGCCAGCACCAGTGCCACGATCCGCCGCGGAATGGCGACGAACAGGCCGATGAGGGCTCCGGCCACCAGGGTCGATGCCGCGGCCAGCCCCCACAGACCGGCCTGCAGCATCGAGCGTCAGTCCTCGCCGAACGGGTTGGGGCGCTTCGGCTTGTCGGGGAGCCGGAAGACGTCCTCCTCCGACGGTCCCTGGGGAAGCGGCAGCGGCCAGTCGTCGCCCTCGTCCGGCGGCGCGGTGCGCGCCAGCAGGTCACCCCAGCCCACCTCGGCGCCCTCGCCGCTCAGCTCGCGGCGGTAGACCGGGAAGCGGTCATCGCCTGCCACGCGGCTGAAGCCGGCGGCCTCGTAGACGGCGGCGGGTCCCGGAGACGGGAGCCAGGGATCAGACACGCCCTCGGGATAGGCCTCCAGCGCGGTGATGCCCCGCCGGTCGATCTCCACGCAGGCTGCCGCCAGCAGCTGGCGCGCGGCGGCGTCACGGTCAGGCGTCGACTCGACGACCTGCAGGCAGGTGATGACCCACGGGGCGGGGGACTGGGGCAGCTCCGGGTAGCGATCGCGGATGACCTGGGCCCGCGGGTACGCGGAGATCGGCCCGAACTGGCACCAGCCCACCGCCAGACGGTCGCCGTCCTCGCCGGTCTGCCAGGCCAGCATCCCGTACGCGCCGGCGGTCCGCTCACCGGCCATCAGGCGCGAGAGCTTCAACGAGCGGGCGGCTTCCGAGTCCTCGGTCGAGCGGTGACCGTCCAGCCGCTCCCAGTAGTCGCAGGTCTGGCACCTGGCGCCCGGCTGCGCCGGCGCCGGGACATCGGCGAAGGTGTCCGGGTCGACCACGGTGAACAGCAGCTCGCTCATGGGATGGCCAGCTCCCCCGCGTGCAGCAGTTGGCGCACCGCGGCAATGTCATCGGCCGGCGGCCGGTCCTCCTCGAGGTGCGGCACCCGGGCGCGGACGGCGGCATGACCGCGCGACACGCCCGCGCCCGGTTGCATCGGCTTCCGGAAATCCAGTCCCTGGGCGGCGCACAGCGCCTCGATGGCCAGCACCGCTTCCGTGCGGTCGACCACCTCGCGCAGATGCAGGGCGCCGGTGGCGCCCATCGACACGTGGTCCTCCTGGTTGGCGCTGGTCGGGATGGTGTCGACGCTGGCGGGATGGGCGAGCGTCTGCAGCTCGTTGACCAGGGCCGCAGCGGTGTATTGAGCGATCATCTGCCCGGAGCGCAGCCCGGGCGCATCGGACAGGAAGGCCGGCAGCCCGGAGAGGTGCGCGTCCACCAGGCGTGCGGTGCGGCGCTCGGAGATCGAGGCCAGCTCGATCACGGCGGTCTTGGCGTAGTCGATGGCCAGCGCCAACGGCTCGCCGTGGAAGTTGCCGCCGGAGATCACCTCGCCCGACGGGAAGACGAGCGGGTTGTCGGTGGCCGCGTTCATCTCGACTACCAGGACGCGTTCCAGCTGGTCGAGCGCGTCGCGGACGGCGCCGTGCACCTGTGGGATGCAGCGGAGTGAGTAGGCGTCCTGCACCTTGTGGCCACTCTCCGCGTGCGAGGCGCCGATCTGCGAGCCTGCCAGCAGCGCGCGCAGGTGCGCGGCCACCGCCTGCTGCCCGGGGTGCGGGCGCGCGGCGATCAGCATGTCGTCGAAGGCGGTGGCGGTGCCCTCCATGGCCTCCAGGCTCATGGCGCCGATGACGTCCGCGGAGAGGCTCAGCCGCCGCGCATCCAGCAGGGCAAGGGCGGCCAGCGAGGCCATGAGCTGCGTACCGTTCAGCAGCGCCAACCCCTCCTTTGCCTCCAGGGTCAACGGCTGCAGTCCGGCCCGCCCGAGGGCCTCCCCGCCTGGGCCGGGACCTGCATCCTCGCGCCAGGCCTCTCCCTCGCCGATGAGCACCAGCGCCAGGTGGGCCAGCGGCGCCAGGTCGCCCGAGGCCCCGACGCTCCCGCGCGACGGCACCACCGGATGCACGTCTCCGTTCAGCATGCCGATCAGCAGCTCGACGACCTCCGGCCGCACGCCCGACAGGCCGACGGCCAGGGCATTGGCCCGCAGCAGCAGCATGGCCCGCACCACCTCCACCGGCAGCGGCTCACCGACGCCCGCGGCGTGCGAGCGGACGAGGTTGCGCTGCAGCTGGGCGGTCTGCGCCGGCTCGATGCGGATGGTGGACAGGTCGCCGAAGCCGGTGGTCACGCCATACACCGTGCGGCCCTCGGCGACCACCTGCTCCACCACGGCACGCGAGGCACGCATCCGCTCCGCGGCCTCCGGCGCCAGGGCCACGGCGCGATGGTTGCGTGCCACGGCAGCCACGTCGGCGAGCGACAGGTCTTGGCCGGTGAGCTGCAGCGGGGCGGTGTCGGCGGGCGGCGTCGCGGCCTCCTTTCAGGGGCGGAGCGGCCCGGTTCGGCCGCCGGGCGAACCTATACTACGAACGTGCGACGCCTGCCGGACCCGACGAGCCGCCTGCTCGTCGCAGCAGACGGCAAGGACCGATTGGGTGGCGCCGTGCCGAGCCCGGCCGCCGCCTTCCTGCTGACGCTCATCACCCTGCCGACCCTGTTCTGGCTCGTCACCCTAAAGCGCACCACGCTGTTCACGCTCCCCGAGCAGTGGCTCATGGACAACCTGGTGCCGACGGTGCGCAACTGGGTGCAGGACATGCTGCCGCCGGTGCACGGCCTGCTGCTGGCACTCAGCGCGCTGGGCTCCGGCTGGTTCGTGACGCTGGGCTTCGCCCTGCTGGGTCTGCTGGCGCTGTCGAAGGGCCGCCGCGACCTTGCCCTGCTGCTGGCCGCGGGCATGCTGGCCTTCCCGATCGAATGGGCGCTGAAGTACTTCACCGCCATCCCGGCCATCAGCCCGGCGCAGCTGTTCACCGCCATCTTCAACGTCAACGGCACTGGCCTCGA
>DASSNI010000094.1:0-3048 GCA_035701385.1 Candidatus Limnocylindria bacterium
TGGAGCACCGAGGTCGGCGGTCCGCTGACCATCCAGCAGGTCGACGCCCTCACCGCCCTCGTCGAGAGCTGGGCGGACGAAGCCGCACAGCAGTCACAGGAGGCCGTACCCGACACCCCGGAGGCCGGCGAGCAGGTGTACCAGACCGCGGGCTGCCAGGGCTGCCACGGGGCTGACCTGGGCGGCACCGGCAACTTCCCGAACATCCAGAACATCGGCAACGAGCCGGTCACAGACCTGCCGACACCGATCAGCCAGCTCGACCAGCTGGTGGCCGACTACAACGAAGACCCGCGCTCGATGCTCGAGAAGTGGATCCGTGATTCGGCGGGCAACTACAACGACGGCGACCAGACCGGCATGCCGCCCCACCCGGAAAGCACGCTGAGCGATGACGCGCTGCGCGCCCTGATCACCTTCCTGCTGGAGCAGAAGCAGTGAGCCTGGCGACCTACACGCCGACCGCGCGCCGCCGGGGGCTCCGCGGTGTGATCGGCAGCGTCGACGACTTCATGAACTGGCTGCTCTACGGGCAGGAGACCTGGCTGGTCGCCACCCTGAAGGGCCTGGCGCTGTTCCTGTTCATGTACTTCCTGCTGTTCTACATCCCGAATTACGTCTACTACGCGCTGACGCTCTACATCCCGTTCCTGCAGTTCAGCAAGGACGTCGGCTTCCTGGTGGCCAATTTGGTCGGTGGCGGCAACTTCACCGCGCTCATCGTGCTGGCCGTCTGGACCCAGGCGGCGCGCGGCCGGCGGGGCTTCTTCTGGTCGCTGATCCGCTACCTGGACTTCCTGCAGCTGCTGCTGACGCTGTTCGTGCTCATCCCGTTCATGACCTTCAACCTGGCGGGCGGCTCGCTCATCCCGCCGGTGTTCCTGCTCTCCGTGCCGGAGGGGGCGACCGGCATCGTGGCCTTCCTGTTCGCCTGGCGCGGCATCCTGCTTGGCATGTTCGCCGCTGGGCTCGGCCTGCTGACCCTGGCGTACCTCTACCTCGAGTACCTGCGCGTGGCGCGCCGCGAGGCCGCCATCGCCGCCGCCACCAGCGCCGCGCTGCAGGCGCAGTCCTAGCCACACCGGCAGCCTCGGCATCTCCCGCCTGCTCTTCGTCCACCTGGCCGTCTGCGCGCTGGCGCTCGCCCTGGCAGGCGGCCTGGTCGCGCTCGAGCTGACGAGCTCGTGCCCACCCGGCGGCCCGCTGGCGTTCGGGTCGTGCGACGGCGTGCGGCCGTTCGCCGTGACCGTGGTCGCACTGAGCGCGGCGCTGTATGTGGCCGGCCTGACCGGGGTGCTGCTGTGGACCGCCAGCCTGCGGCGGCGGGGCGTGGCCGACGCGCGCGCGTCTCGGGACTGGTACGTCCTGGCCGCCCTGCTGGCCCTGCTGGCCGCCCCGCTGCTGTCGTTCACCCTGGTCTCGGCTTTGCGCTGACCCGCCTCGCGGGCCGCTGGGCTAGCATGGCCCCGATGACCCTGGACACAACCGACGCGCTGCAGAAGCGCCTTGGAGGCGTGGCGCGCATCGCCGACCAGCGACTCGAGGTGCAGGACGCCGACGCCCTGCGTGGGCCGCTCATGGACGAGATCGCCTTCGCCGCGGTCTTTGGTGACGAGGAGCTGCGCGAGGCGGCGCGCTGGGTGATCTGGTCGGCGAGCCAGGCGTTGGGCTGCGGCTCGGCCAGCATCCACGAGCTGTACATGGCACGCGGCCGCGGCGAGTTCGCCCCGGACGCGTTCACGGTTCCGGCCATCAACGTCCGGGCCACGACCTACCTGACCGCCCGCCAAGCCTTTGTCGCCGCCCGCGAGCGCGACGCCGGGGCCCTGATCTTCGAGATCGCGAAGTCCGAGATGGCATACACCGACCAGCGGCCGGCGGAGTACACGGCCGCCATCCTGGCCGCGGCGCTGCGCGAGGGCTGGCAGGGCCCCGTCTTCCTGCAGGGCGACCACTTCCAGTTCAACGCCACGAAGTGGAAGGCCGATGCGGACGACGAGCTGGCCGGCCTGCAGGACCTCACCCGCGAGGCGATCGCAGCCGGCTTCCTGAACGTCGACATCGACAGCAGCACGCTCGTCGACCTGTCGCGGCCGAGCGTGGCCGAGCAGCAGGCCGTCAACGCGGCCAACACCGTCACCCTGACCCGCCTCATCCGCGAGCTGCAGCCGCAGAGCGTGGTCATCGGCGTCGGCGGCGAGATCGGCGAGGTGGGCAAGGCGAACTCGACCGAGGAGGAGCTGCGCGCCTACCTGAACGGCTACTACGGCGCGCTGCACGGCACCGGGATGCCGGGCCTGTCGAAGGTGAGCATCCAGACCGGCACCAGCCACGGCGGCGTCCCGCTGCCGGACGGCACCGTCGCGCAGGTCAGCATTGACTTCGACACCATGCGGCGCCTGTCGTCCGTGGCCCGCGACGAGTACGGCCTGGCCGGCTGCGTGCAGCACGGCGCCAGCACGCTGCCGCTCGAGGCCTTCAACAACTTCCCGTCGAATGGCACCGCCGAGGTGCACCTGGCAACCGGCTTCCAGAACATCCTCTATGACGAGCCCGGCCTGCCGGCCGATCTGAAGGCCGAGATGCTGGCCTGGGCCGCCACCAACTGCGCCGACGAGCGCAAGGAAGGCGAGACCGACACCCAGTTCCTCTACAAGACGCGCAAGAAGGCCATCGGCCCGTTCAAGCGAGAGCTCTGGACGCTGCCGGAGGATTCCCGGCAGCAGGTGTGCGACAACCTGCGCGACAGGTTCGGCCAGCTGTTCGACGAGCTGGGCATCGCGGGCACGCGCGGGCTCGTCGACCGATACGTCAGCATCCCGGATCTGCCGCGGCCATTGCCGGCGTCGCTTGGCGGTTCCGGCAGCGGTGCCGCTGTCACGGCCGGGGCGGCCGTGTTCGAGGACGACGGTTCGGGCGAGTAGGCCTAGCGCAGCCCCAGCAGGCGGCGCATGGGAGCGCTGTCCGCAATGGAGATGAGCCGATGCACCGCGCTCGGCGGCAGCTTGGCCAGCGTCCTGACGGCCTGGACCAGCTCGTCCGGCTCCA
>DASSNI010000095.1:0-7396 GCA_035701385.1 Candidatus Limnocylindria bacterium
GGTGGTGCGGGCCTCCGAACGAGGCAGGGTCCGCGGGATCGCCGGGTCTCGGGCCCGGACTGGCGGGCAGCATAGGAGCGCCCCCATTCAGGCGTCAACGAATTTCTTGGGGCCCGATACGATGCGCGCATGCCCCGCCAGCCGCGCATCCTGATCACGGTCCACGGCCCTGCCCAGGCGGCGCTCGAGGAGCCGGCCTGGCGGACGTTCGACACGTATGCCGACGCAGTGCGCCGGGCGGGTGGTGAGCCGGTGCTGATCGACCCGATGGTCGGCGCCGAGGAGCGCGTCACGGCCTTCGCCGAGATGGACGGGCTGCTGCTGCCCGGTGGCGCCGACGTCGACCCCGGGCGCTACGGCGAAGCGCCGGCGGAGCGGACGCAAGCCGAGCCCCCGCGGGACGCGCTGGAGGCCGCGGCCTGGAGCGCAGCCGCGGACCGCGGGGTGCCGGTGCTTGGCGTCTGTCGTGGCATGCAGGCCATCAACGTCTTCAGCGGAGGATCCCTGATCCAGCACCTCCAGGGCCACGAGTCGCCGATGTGGCCGTCACCCGACAGCCATCCTCATCCTCTGCGGCTGGTCGTCGGCTCACGGCTGGCGGCGATCCTGGGCACCCAGCACGACGCCCTGGAGGTGAACAGCTTCCACCACCAGGGTCTGCGGCCGGATCAGCTGGGCGCCGGCTTGACGGTGAGCGCCACCACCGCCGACGGCGAGCTGGTCGAGGCGCTGGAGGCATCGGATCCAGAGCGCTGGGTCTTCGGCGTGCAGAACCACCCCGAGCGCCCGGAGTTCACGCCGCCGGCCTTCGCACGCCTGTGGCGCGCCTTCGTGGAGGCAGCAGGCGGCTAGGGCCGCAGGTCGACGAAGACGTTCTTGAGCTCGGTGTACAGCTCCAGGGCGTGCATCCCCAGCTCGCGGCCGACCCCCGACATCTTGTAGCCGCCGAATGGCGCCTCGGTGTGGACCGATGCGTTCGAGTTCACGCTCAGCACCCCGGCCTTGATGCCCTTGGCGACGCGCAGCGCGCGCCCGATGTCGCGGCTCCAGATCGAGCCCGACAGCCCGTACGGCGTGTCGTTGGCCAGCCGCACGGCCTCGGCCTCGTCGCTGAAGGGGATGACGGTCACCACCGGGCCGAAGATCTCCTCGCGCACGATGCGCATGTCGGTGCGGCAGTTGTCGAAGATGGTGGGCTGCAGGTAGGCCCCGATGTCGAACGGATCGCCGGTCGGCGCCGCGCCACCGGTCACCAGCTCCGCACCCTCCGACCGGCCGGACTCCACGTACTCCATCACGCGGTCGCGCTGCTTGAAGCTGACCAGGCTGCCGACCTCGGTCTCGTCCTTCGAGGGCGCGCCCAGCTTGACCTTGGCCGTGGCCGCGGTCAGCAGCTCGACGGCGCGGTCGTGGACCGATGCCTCGACGAAGATGCGGCTGCGGGCGCAGCAGTCCTGGCCGGCGTTGTCGAACACCGCGTACGGCGCCTCGGCCGCCCAGCGCTCCAGGTCGGCATCCGCGAACACGATGTTCGGGCTCTTGCCGCCGAGCTCCAGGCTGACCTTCTTCACGTTGTTGGCGGCCAGTCGCATGATCTCCTGGCCGGTGGTCGTCTCGCCGGTGAAGGCCACCTTGCCCACGCCGTGGTGCGTGGCCAGCGCCGCGCCGGCCGAGCCGCCGGGACCGGTGATCACGTTCACCACGCCCGGCGGGATGCCGGCCTCCAGGGCCAGCTCGCCGAGCCGCAGGGCGGTCAGCGGCGTGTAGCTCGCTGGCTTGAGGATCGTGGTGTTGCCGGCTGCCAGCGCCGGCCCCAGCTTCCACGAGGCCATGTTGATGGGGAAGTTCCACGGCACGATCAACCCGCACACGCCGATCGGCTCGCGCAGCGTGAAGTCGAGTCCGGGAGCGCTCACCGGAATCGTCTCGCCGAAGAGCTTGTTGGCCGCCCCGGCGTAGTACTCGAACACCAGGCTGACGGCGAAGGCCTCGCCCCGGGCGCTCTTGATCGGCTTGCCGACGTTGGCCGACTCGAGCTGCGCCAGCTCCTCGTTGGCGGCCTTCACCAGGCTGGCGTACTTGGCCAGCGCCCTGCCCCGCTTGGCCGCCGACCAGCTGGCCCAGCCCTTCGGGTCGTCGAACGCCTTCTGGGCCGCGGCGACCGCGCGGTTCACGTCCTCGGGTCCGCCCAGCGGCGCCGTGGCGATCACCTGGCCGGTGGCCGGGTTCACGACGTCGAAGGTCTGCCCGTCGGCGGCCGAGACCTGCTCGCCGCCGATGATCATCTGCACGTCGCGGACTGCCGCGACCGCCTGGGTGTCGGTTGTCATGCCGTCATTCTAGGAGCGCGCGCCGGCGATGCCCGAGAGCCGCCTCAGAAGTAGTTGACGCTGATGCCGCCGTCGATGACCAGGGCGGCGCCGTTCGTCCAGCGCGACTCGTCGCTGGCGAGGTAGATCGCCACGTTGACGATCTCCTCCGGCTTGCCGAAGCGTCCGGTCGGATTGCGCGCCAGGCGGATGCGCTTCGCCTCCTCGTCCTTGAGCAGCCAGTCCATCAGCAGCGGTGTCTCGATGGGGCCGGGGCAGATGGCGTTGCTGCGCACCCCGCGGCCGGCGAACTGCACCGCCAGGGAGCGAGTGAGGCTCAGCACCGCGCCCTTCGATGCCGTGTAGGCGTCCTGCGGAACGCTGCAGCCGAGCAGCGCCACGAAGCTCGAGACGTTGATGATCGAGCCGGAGCCCTGCTCCAGCATCTGCGGGATGGCGTGCTTGCAGCCGAGGAAGACGCCCCGCAGGTTCACGGCCATCACCTGGTCCCACACCGCGACGTCCGTGTCGATCACGGAGTGATCGGCCTCGGGCATCACGCCGGCGTTGTTGTAGAGCACGTCAAGCCTTCCATAGGCCGATACCGCCGCCTCCACCATTCGCCGCGCGTCGTCCTCGCGGGAGACATCGGCCTGCACGAAGGTCGCCCGGCCACCCGCCTCGGTCACCATCCGCACCGTCTCGTCGCCAGCCCGCTGGTCGAACTCGGCGACGACCACGCTGGCGCCCTCCGCGGCGAACATCTGGGCTGCCACGCGGCCCATCCCGCTGCCAGCTCCGGTAATCACCGCGACCTTGTCCTGCAGTCTCATGGCTTCCTCTCCGCCACCCCTGGCCCCTCCGCAGCGCCAGCGTAGCGCGAGCCTCAGCGGACGGCGCGCTCCATCGTCTCGGCGGCCGCCACCACCGAGGCGGGCAGCACGATCAGCGGCACGTTCGTGGCCACTCCGCCAGCCTCCTTCCCGCCGACCGCCAGCCGTACCTGCGGGGCGGCTGCGTGCACCGCCTCCAGCACCTGGGCGGCCGCTGCGGCGTCCTCCTCGCGCACCGCGCCGATGACGGCGCCGGCCGCTCCGGCGGCAGCCACCGCGTGGACCCACGAGCCGATCGGCACGTCGGGACCCAGGTAGACGACCCCCACGCCCCGGCGCCGCAGGGCAGTGGCGAAGGCCAGTGCCCCGAGCTCGTGGCGCGCGCCGGGCGGCATGCCGACGATGACGGGCGGCGCCTGGCTCGCCAGGCCTGCGGCCTCGAAGGCGGCGGAGAGCCGCCGCATGATGGCCGCGCTGGCGGCGTGCTCTGCGGCGACGTCCAGCTGGCCGAGCTGCCAGCGCTGACCGAGTGCCACCGCAGCGGGCAGCAGCAGCGTGTCGACCACCACCTCGAAGGATCCGCGGCCCGTCATCTCATCCAGCGCGGACTCCAGGCCGCGGCCGTCGTATCGCGCGGCGGCGTCCACGAAGCGCTCGGCGAGCGCCGTCCCGTCAGCGTCCGGTAGGTGGGGCGCCGCATCTGCTACGGGCACCGTGCCGTCCCGGATGGCCGCCGCCGCGGCCGACGGCTGCCAGCCGTCGTCGACCAGCTGGCGCATGGCCCGCAGCGTGGCGATGGCCTCGTCGTCGTAGAGCCGATACCCGCCCGAGCTGCGCCCCGGCTGAGGCACGCCGTATCTGCGCTCCCACGCCCGAATGAGCGGAACGCTGACGCCGCTGCGAAGCGAAGCCTGGCGAATCGTGTACATGGCTTGTGCATCCTAACATGGAACAAACACTTGACAACCGCGCACGGGATGCGTAGAGTGCGGCGCACAGGCATAGACAAACCTTCTACAACCGGACCAAAAGGAGATACCAAGCAATGCAGTTCATCAAGACCCTCGCCCTGGTGCTGGTCATCGTCGGCGGCCTGAACTGGCTGCTCGTCGGCCTCTTCAAGCTCGACCTGGTGGCGGCCGTCACCGGCTCGAGCTTCGGTGAGGTGAATCCGCTGTCGACCATCGTCTACGCGCTCGTCGGCATCTCGGCCGCGGCGCTGCTCCCGACCGTCGCCAGCTGGGCGACCTCGCGGGAGAGCTGACCGATGCGACGCCTCACCCCCGTCCTTGCGCTGGTCCTGGCGCTGGCGGTGGCCGCACCGACTGCCGCTCGCAGCAGTGACCCGTCGATCGTCGACGTGGCCATCTCCGTCAACGCGCAATCAGGCGAGTTCGACCACCTGATCGCAGCGGTCACCGCGGCCGGCCTCGCGCCGGCCCTGGACCGCAATCGACAGCTGACGGTCTTCGCCCCGACCGACGCCGCCTTCGAGGAGCTGTTCGCCACGCTGGGTGTCAGCCGCGTGGCCGACATTCCGACCGCGACGCTGCAACAGGTGCTGCTGCACCACGTCGTCCCGGGGCGCCGCCTCAGCGGCTCGGTGGTGGCGGCTGATCGGCTGCGAACGCTGGATCGCGGCTTCCTGATGCCGTCGGCCCGCGGAGGCAGCGCCTACGTCGACGACGCCGCCATCGTGGCCGCCGACGTGACGGCGGCCAATGGCGTGATCCACGTCATCGACCAGGTCCTCCTGCCGTAGCAGACTGCGGGGGGCTCCGGCACCGCCGGGGTCCCTCGCTCCACCCATCGGAAGGTTTCCCCGTGAGCAGCTCACGCCACCTCAGCACCGTGACCACCGTCCCACGACCCCTGGACCACGTCTTCGCCTTCTTCTCCATGCCGGAGAATCTCGGGCGCATCACACCGCCCGAGCTGGCCTTCGAGCTGACCAGCACGGACACCCGGATGCGCAAGGGGCTGCGCATCGACTACAAGATCCGTCCCATCCTTGGACTGCCGGCCCGCTGGCAGACCCTCATCACCGGGTACGAGCAGCCGCATCGCTTCGTCGACATCCAGCTGCGCGGCCCGTATCGGCAGTGGGAGCACGAGCACACCTTCACCCCTCTCGGCGGCGCGACCCAGGTCCAGGACGACGTCACCTACCAGCTGCCGCTCGGCCGGCTGGGCGACCTGTTCCATGACCGCCTGGTCAGGACGGCCCTCGAGCGGATCTGGGGCTACCGCGCATGGGCCATCCGCCAGATCTTCGCGCCGATCGAGTCCAATCCGGACCCGATGCGGGTCGGCGTGGCGGGTGGCACCGGCTTCGTGGGTGGCGCGATCACGGCGGAGCTGCATCGCCGCGGCCATCGGGCGCTGGCCCTCAGCCGCGGCGGCGAGGCGGCACGCGGCCCGCTGCCGGACGAGGTCCAGATTCGAACCGCCGATGTCAGGGACCCTTCGACCCTGGTTGAGCCGATGCAGGGGCTCGACGCGCTGGTCATCGCCCTGGCCTTTCCCAACCTGCCGATGGAAAGCCCGCGCCTTGGCCACACCTTCATGGAAGTCGATGCCGCCGGCACGGAGCGCCTCGTCGCGGCCGCCGCGGCCGCCGGCGTCCGCCACGTGATCTACATCTCCGGCGCCGGCGCCTCGCCGGAGGCCCGCGAGGTCTGGTTCCGCGCCAAGGCCCGTGCCGAGGCCGCCGTGCGCGCATCCGGAATGACCTTCACCATCATCCGGCCGACGTGGATCTACGGACCGCGTGACGTCGCACTCAACCGCTTCCTGGGCTTCGCCCGCGCGCTCCCCCTGGTGCCGATGACGAACGCCGGCCGGCAGCTCCTGGCACCGGTGTTCATCGGCGACGTCGCTGCACTGGTGGCCGACGCCCTGACGGACCCGGCGGCGGCTGACCAGACCTTCGAGCTGGGCGGCCCCGAGACACTGCCGATGCGGGACATCATCCGCCGCGCGCTGCGCGTGGCCGGCCTGGGGCGGCCGCTGCTGCCCGGACCAACGCCGCTCATCAAGGCCGGAGCCGTCCCGCTGTCATTGTTGCCCACGCCGCCGCTGACGCCCGATGCGGTGGACTTCATCAACGCGCCAGCCACCGTGGACGTGGTGCCGCTGCTCGAGCGCATGCCGCGTCGCCTCACCCCGCTCGACGAGGGGCTGGGCAGCTACCTGGCGCCCGGCGCCAACGGAGATATCCGCTTCGGCGAGGCGGGCACGTCCTAGCCGCGCTCCAGGTACCGCTCCCGGTCCCAGGGGTGGACGATGGCGTCGTACTGCTCCTGCTCGACGCGCGCGGCGTTCAGGTAGTGCGCCACCACATCGGCCCCGAAGATCTCGACCGCCGCCTCCGAGCTCTCGAGCTCGCGGATGGCCTCGTGCAGGGCCCGCGGCATGCGGTCGCAGCCGGTGGCCACGTACCCGTTGCCCTGGTGCTCCGCAGGCGGCTCGATCTCGCGCTCGATGCCAAGCAGCCCGGCGCCGATGACCGCGGCGTAGGTCAGGTACGGGTTCATGTCGCCGCCCGGGAAGCGGTTCTCGACGTGCAGCCCTGCCCCGTCGCCCACCACCCGGAAGCCGGTGGTCCGGTTGTCGCGTCCCCAGACCACGTTGACCGGCGCCCAGGACGCGACCGCGTAGCGCTTGTACGAGTTCACGTTCGGGGCGATGAACACGGACAGCTCCCGCGCGTACTTCATCATGCCGCCCAGAAAGTGGCGCATCGTGTCGCTCATGCCGTAGGGCTCCGCGCCCTCGGTGAACATGAGCGCGTCATTGCCATCGGGCGACCAAAGGCTCATGTGCAGGTGCCCCGATGAGCCGGTCCAGGTGTGATCGGGCTTGGCCATGAAGGTGAGACCGAAGCCGTTGAGGTAGGCGATCTCCTTGGCCCCGTGCTTGAAGAGCACCGTGCGGTCGGCCATCTCCAGCACGTCGTCGTAGTGGATGTTGACCTCATGCTGGCCGGGTGCCGCCTCGCCCTTGCTGAACTCGACCGGGATGCCGGCCTGGGTCATCAGGTTCCGCAGCTTGCCGTGGATTGGCTCGCCCTTGGTGGCCTGCAGCAGGACGTAGTCCTCGTTGTAGTAGCCGAAGCGCTCCAGGCCGACGTAGCCCTTCCGCCAGGCGCCCTCGTAGGTATCCGTCAGCAGGTAATACTCGAGCTCGGAGCCGGCCTTTGGCCGGAAGCCCATGCCAGTGGCGCGATCGATGACCCTTTTCAGCATCGTGCGC
>DASSNI010000096.1:0-15682 GCA_035701385.1 Candidatus Limnocylindria bacterium
CATCCGCATGCCCGGGGGATCGGGCACCGATGCCTGCCGCCAGATCACCGCCGAGGCTCCCGGCACACCGGTGGTGATGCTGACCAGCTATGCCGATGAAGAGGCGCTGTTCGAGGCAATCGCCGCCGGCGCCTCCGGCTACGTGCTGAAGCGCATCGGCTCAAAGGAGCTGGTGGACGCCATCCGGACCGTGGCGCGCGGCGAGTCGATGCTCGATTCGGCCGTCACCTCGACGGTGCTCGCCCGGCTGCGGAACGCGGCGCACGCCGAGGAAGCCGGCGCCTTCGCCGATCTCACCGAGCAGGAGCGGCGGGTGCTGGCGCACATTGCGGAGGGCAAGTCGAACCGCCAGATCGCCGATGCCATGGACCTGGCCGAGAAGACGGTGCGCAACTACGTGAGCAACGTGCTGGCCAAGCTGTCGCTGGCCAGCCGGGCGCAGGCCGCCGCCTACGCGATCCGCAATCGCCTGAGCGAGCTCGAGCATGCCGCGCGTCGCTGAGCGGCGGAGGCCGGCCCGCGGTGCCGCCGCCGTGGCGTTGTGCGCCGTGCTTGCCGCCTGCGTGCCGACGGCCAGCGGCAGCCCCTCCGGCTCGCCGTCGGCCACTCCTCAGCCCTTACCCACTGAGCAGCCGTCGCCGTCAGGCGGCACGCCGGATCCCTCGGCCACCGCCACGCCCGAGCCGCTCTCCCTGGAGCTGCCGGCGGACCAGGACCGCCGCACGGTGGCGGTGGACGTCGACCCGCAGGTGCCGCCCGGCGACAATGGACAGATCGTGGTGACTGTCACCAACCGAACGGACCGCCGGGTGCCGGAGCTCGTGCTGCGCTGGCCGACAGCCCTGCGCGACAACCTGTTCCTGGCGCCGTTCCGGCCGTCGGAGCAGCGCATTGCCGACGGCGGTCCGCCGCTCATCCAGGACTGGACGAAGTGGGTGGACGGTCCCGGCGAGTCGGGTGAGCCGGCCGGAACCACGTCCCTGGGCTGGGGGCCGCTGCTGCCCGGCGGCACGCTGACCATCCCGATCCTCGTCACTCGCAACGCGCGCGGCGAGGTGGCTTTCGACTTCCAGGTGCTCGCGGGGGAGTCCATCCTGACGCAGCCCGACGGTGAGCCAGCCGAGCTGCGGGTCAGCGTCCCCTAGGCTGTCCCGTGCGCGCCATCCTGCCCGCCTGGCTGGAGCCGGACGCTGCGCTGCTCGCCCGGCTTGGTGAGCTGCTCGACCCGGACCGCCAGGTGCTGGCCGCGCTCGAACGCATCATGCCCATCTCCGGCAAACGCATCGCCGACGTTGGCACCGGCATCGGCCACTACCCCGTCCTGCTGGCCCGCCGCACCGGCCGTACGTACGGCATCGAGCAGGAGCCAGAGCTGCTGCGCGTCGCGCGCGAGCGGGCGGATGCCACCCACCAGCCCAACATCCGGATCGTGGAGGGCGGCGGCGACCAGCTGCCGCTGCGCGACGGGGCCGTCGACATCGTGCTGTCCGGCCAGATCGAGCCCGACGATCGCTGGCTGCCCGCCATCCGCGAGGCGCAGCGCGTGCTGCGGCCTGGCGGGCGGTTGGTGGTCATCGGCTACTACGGCCGCGATGACCTGGTGACGCTGCTGGAGCCGGACGCCGTCGAGCGTGCCCGGGACGCCACCCAGCGCCGCACGGGCTGGTGGCTGCGCAACGGCTTCAAGATCAAGGTCGTGCACAGCCGCCTCGACCTGCAGGACGAGGAGACGGCGGCCGACCTGCTGCCGCGCCTGTACGGGGAGCGCGGGCGGGCGTACCTCGCCGGGCCGCATCGGCTCAACCTCAAGATCCGGCTGGGCCTCTACCACGCCGCGCCGGCCTGACCCGCGCCTGACCCGCGCCGATCCGCGTGGATCCGCGCCCGATCCGTGCCGGCTCGCACCGAAATTCGCGGATTCAGTGCACAAACGGCATTGCAGCCGCGATTCAGTGCATCTATGATCGGCCGGTCGAAGGCCAGGCTCTTCTCCCCCCGGAGCCTGGCCTTCGGCGTGCCCGCTGCTCGGTTGGCCAGTTCGGCTTGAGGGCGCCGCGGTGCCATAATGCGAGCGCCCATCCACGACCCGCCGCCCACCATCGCGGCGCGGCACACACGACTCTGCGGAGGCTATTGAGCTCTCATGGCGACCACCACGCCACGCATGAAGATCACCTACGCGACCCTGTCGGCCGACAACGAGGAGCTGCAGGCCGCCTTCGACGAGGCCGTCGAGCGCGTGCGCGGCCAGCTCGGCCGCTCGTACCCGATGCTGATCGGCGGGGAGGAGCGTCGCGGCGCCGAGGAGTTCGAGGACCGCTCGCCCATCGACCGCGAGATCGTGGTCTCGCGCTTCCCGGTCGGCACGCGACAGGACGTGCGCGACGCCATCGCTGCGGCGCGAGCCGCGTTCCCGGCCTGGCGTGACCTGGGCTGGCGGAAGCGGATCGAGCTGCTGCGGCGGGCGGCCGACCTCATCAGCGAGCGCCAGTTCGAGTACGCGGCCTTCATGTCGTTCGAGGTCGGCAAGAACCGCCTGGAGGCCCTCGGCGACGTCGAGGAGACCGCCGACCTCCTGCGCTACTACAGCGACGAGATGGAGCGCAACGAGGGCTTCGTGAAGCCGATGGGCTCGCTCTCGCCGACCGAGCACACCCGCAGCGTCCTCAAGCCGCACGGCGTGTGGGCGGTGATCAGCCCCTTCAACTTCCCCATGGCGCTGGCCGGTGGTCCCGCCGCCGGCGCGCTGATCGCCGGCAACACCGTCGTCCTGAAGCCGTCGTCGGACGCCCCGCTGAGGGGCTACAAGTTCGGCGAGGCGCTGCGCGACGCCGGCGTGCCGGATGGCGTGTTCAACTTCGTGACCGGACCCGGCGAGACGGTCGGCGCCGAGCTGCAGGAGAGCGCCGATATCGACGGCATGGTCTTCACCGGCAGTTACGAGGTCGGCATGAAGCTGTACACCGGCTTCACCCGCGACTACCCGCGGCCGATCATCACCGAGATGGGCGGCAAGAACCCGGCCATCGTGACTGCCAACGCCGACCTGGACGAGGCGGCGGAGGGCGTGATGCGCTCCGCCTTCGGCTTCGACGGCCAGAAGTGCAGCGCCAACAGCCGCGTCTACGTCGATCGCAGCGTGGCGGGCGAGTTCGTCGACAAGCTGGTCGAGAAGGCCAGGAGCATCAAGGTCGGCGACCCCACCACCCGCGACCGCTGGATGGGCCCGGTCATCAACGAGCGGGCGCTGGCCAAGTTCACCACCGCGGTCGAGGAGGCGAAGCGCGACGGCGGGACCGTCGCTGCCGGCGGCGAGGTGCTGCGCGACGAGTCCACCGCGCGCGGCTACTTCCCCACCCCGACGGTGATCACCGGGCTGCCGCTGTCGCATCGGCTCTTCCATGACGAGCTGTTCGTGCCGCTGGTCGTCGTCGGCGAGGTCGACTCGCTGGACCAGGCGCTTGAGGAGGCGAACGGCACGCCGTACGGGCTGACCGCCGGCATCTTCAGCCACGACGACGCCGAGATCCGGCGCTTCCTGGATACCATCCAGGCAGGCGTGGTGTATGTGAACCGACGCGCCGGCGCCACCACCGGCGCGTGGCCGGGCATCCAGAGCTTCGGAGGGTGGAAGGGCTCGGGGTCGTCCGGCAAGGGCGGGCTCGGGCCGTACTACGTCCAGCAGTTCCTGCGCGAGCAGTCGCAGACGGTGATGGGCCAGGAGCCACCGCCCGCATGACAGGGCCGTCGGCGTCGCGCAACGGCCACGCTGACGCGCCCCTGGACGAGTTGGACGAGCTCGATCCCACGGTCGATCCCAGCGGCTGGTTCAGCGTGCAGCTGCGCTACGCCTACCTCGTCGGCGAGCGCCAGGCCACCGCCATGATCGAGGACCGCGTGGTGCTGGTCGACGGCGACGACGAGGAGGCGGCGCTCGGTCGCGCGGTCGAGGTGGCCGCCGAGTACGAGGACGACTTCGAGACGGCTGATGGCGACGAGGGCGTGATCCGCTTCGAGGGCATCGTGGCCATCAAGGAGCTCGACGATCCGCCCGCCGCCGGCACGGAGGTGTGGCACGAGTTCATGGCACCCGACGGCGTCGAGACCGAGGCCGACGGCGAGCCGCTGCCGCCCGTCCGCCCGCTGGAGATGGCCTTCCCGCGCGCCCACGACGAGTGAGCGGCTGGCGGACGCTCGCCTACCGCGTCGTCCGGCCCCTCCTGTTCGCCTTCGAGACGGAGCGCATCCACCGGCTGACCATCAACGGCCTGCGCCTGGCGGGCGCGAACCCCATCGGCCGCGCGCTGCTGGGCGTCGCGGGCGGCGCACCCTCCCTCGCGCAACGCGGTACGGTCCAGGTTGCCGGCCTGGCCTTTCGCTCGCGGGTCGGCATCGGCGCCGGCTTCGACAAGGATGCCCGGGCCTTGCGCGGCTGGGCGGCGCTCGGCGCCGGGTTCGCCGAGGTTGGCACCGTCACGCCATTGGCACAGGCCGGCAACCCGCGGCCGCGCCTGTTCCGACTGGTGGCCGATGACGCCCTCGTCAACCGGATGGGCTTCAACAATGCCGGGGCCGCCTCGCTGGCGCGCGAGGTGATGCTCGCCCGCCCACGGCTGCCCGAGGGGTTCGTGGTCGGGGTGAACATCGGCCGCGGCGTGGAAACCCCGCCGCACGAGGCGGTGAACGACTACGTCGAGGCGTTCCGCCTGGTCGCCCCGGTGGCCGATTACGTGGCGGTCAACGTCAGCTCGCCGAACACGGCCGGCCTGCGCGACCTGCAGGACCCGGCGCGCCTGAGCGCCTTGCTGGCCGCGCTGCGCGAGGCGGGCCGCGAGCAGCGCCATCCGCCGCCGCTCTTCGTCAAGCTGGCCCCCGACCTCGCGCCGGCCGCCTTCGACGCCCTGCTGGATGCTCTGGCCGGCACGGCCGATGGCCTGATCCTGTCGAACACCACGACCGACAGGGACGGCCTGCGATCGACGGCCCGGAACGAGGGCGGCGGCCTGTCCGGCCGGCCGCTGCGCGACGGGATGCTGGCCGCCCTGGCACGCGCCGGTGACCGAGCGCCGGCGCTGCCGCGCATCGCCAGCGGCGGCCTCTTCGACGCGTCGGACGTGGCGGCCGCCTACGCCGCCGGCGCCGACCTGGTGCAGCTATGGACGGGCATGGTCTACCGCGGGCCGGGCCTCATCGGCGAGGCGAGCCGCGTGCCGCATCCGCGTGGCGGGTGACATGGGCTGCTACCATCCCCGCCATCTAGCCAGGGGCGCGGGCAGGACGCGCCGCTCCGCTTCGGAGTTGTTGTTTCGATGAGCATCGAGACCACGTCCGCCGCGGCTGCCCGCATCCAGGCGCCGCGCATCACCACCGAGCTGCCCGGGCCCCGCGCACGAGCGATCATCGCCCGCGACGAGGCCGTGGCCAGCCCGAGCCTCACCCGTGCCTATCCGCTGGTCGCGGAGTCCGGCAGCGGGTACACCGTCACCGACGTCGACGGCAACACCTTCCTGGACTTTGCCGCCGGTATCGCGGTGGCGAGTACGGGCCACAGCCATCCGGCGGTGGTGCGCGCCATCCAGGAGCAGGCCGATCGGCTCATCCACATCGCGGCCACCGACTTCTACGAGCCCCGCTACCTGGAGCTCATGGAGCGGCTGGCGGCGATCGCGCCGTTCAGCGAGAAGGCCCGCGTGTTCCTCACCAACTCGGGCACCGAGGCCGTCGAGGGCGCGATAAAGCTGGCCCGATACCACACGCACCGTCCCGGGGTGATCGCCTTCGAGGGCGGCTTCCACGGCCGCACCCTGGGGGCGCTGTCCCTCACCAACTCGAAGATCAAGCAGCGGGCCGGCTTCGGGCCGCTGCTGCCGATGGTCCACCACGCGCCGTTCCCGCGGGTCCGTGCCTGGCGCGAGGGATCCGGCGGCGACGGCAGCGCCGAGCTGGAGCACCTGCGTTCCACCATCCTCGGCCGTCAGATCTCCCCCAGCGACGTGGCAGCCATCGTGGTCGAGCCGGTGCAGGGCGAGGGCGGCTACTTCCCCGCGCCCGCCGCGTTCATGGCCGGGTTGCGGGCCCTGTGCGACGAGCACGGCATCCTGCTCATCGCCGACGAGATCCAGTCGGGAATGGGACGCACCGGCCGCTGGTGGGCCACCGAGCACCTGGGAGTGGAGCCCGACATCGTGACCATCGCCAAGGGCATCGCCTCCGGCATGCCGATCGGCGCCTTCGTCGGTCGCGAGTCGCTGTGGACCTGGCCGGCCGGCGCCCACGGTTCGACCTTCGCCGGCAATCCCGTCTGCGCGGCCGCGGCGCTGGCCACGCTGGACCTGCTGGAGAGCGGGCTGATCGAGAACGCCGCGCAGCAGGGCCCGCGGCTGCGGGCCGGGCTGGAGGCAGCGGCCGAGCGGCATGGCGGCGTGCGCGACGTGCGCGGCATCGGCCTCATGCAGGCGATCGAATTCTCGAGCCACGACGCGGCCAACGCCGTGCAGCAGGCTGCCTTCGAGCGAGGACTGCTGGTGCTCGAGTGCGGAGAGGCGAGCCTGCGCTTCAGCCCGCCACTGACGGTGGACCACGAGGCAGTGGACACCGCGCTGGCCGTCTTTGCCGACGCACTGCAGGCTGCCGGGCGGCCCCAGCCCGGCATGGACGAGACCGGAGGCTAGGAGAAGCGCGGCCTCACTGGAGCAGGTCGCTGAGCGAGGTCAGCAGGAAGCCGCGCTGGCGGAGGCCCGGGATCATGATCTTGAGGGCCTCCAGCGTCTCGTAGCCGCCGAGGTGCATCAGCACGTTGGAGCCACCGCGCGCCTGGGTGATGACCTTGGTGGCGATCTGCTCGGCCGTCGGTCCGCCCTGGTCGATCGGCTTCCAGTCGATGGTGTCGATGTCCCACATGAAGGTCTTGGTATAGCCGGCCGAGGCAGCGGCGGCGATGACCGCGTCGTTGAGCGAGCCGTACGGCGGGCGCCAGTACGGCACCGGGCGCTGGCCGCTCTCCCGCTCAAGGATGGCGGCCGCATCGGTCAGCTCCCGCTTGATGAAGCTGGCGGTCGGCGTCACGCCCTTGCACGGCTCGGCGGAGGGTGAGCCACCGCCGCCGCGCACCAGGTCGCAGTGGTGCATGGTGTGGTTGCCGATCTCGAACAGCTCGGGATGGGCACGCACGATGGCCATGACCTGCCGACCCTGCGGTGAATCCGTCATTGCCCCTGTGGGGAACAGTGTGGCGCACACCTTGCGTTCGACCAGCAGGTTCAGGATGTCGACGCCGGGCTCCAGCCGGCCGCCCATGTCGAAGGTGAGCGCCACTGCCTGGCCGGCGTTCGGGACGGTGTAGAAGGTCTGCGGGCTGCCGGCGGCCACCCGGTTCCCGGCACGGCAGCCGGACGCGACGGGCGGTGGCGGAGACGACGAGGGCGGCGGCGCCGTTGGCTGCGCGGTCGGCACCGGCGTGGCCGATGGGTCACCGCTCACCACGAGCACCCAGCCGGCCTGGATGGCGCTCGGATCCGTCGCCAGGCTGGGGTACATGCCGCTGTTCCACGCCTGCAGCTGGGCGACCGTGGTGCCCCACGCGCGTGCGATGGAGAACAGGGTGTCGCCTGCCTGCACGGTGTAGGTGGTGCCTGCCGGAGCCGATGGGCTGGGCAGGGATGACGCCGACGGTTCGCCCGTCTCGTCCGGGCTGGCGGGGGCAGACGGCGAAGCAGAAGCCGATACCGGGGCGCTGGGCGTTGGCAACGCCGACGGCTGGCTCCCGCAGGCGCTGAGCAGCAGCGCCACCACGGCGACCAGCACGAAGAGGCGGCTCGGGAGCAGGCTCATGACGCGGGGGGCTCCTAGTTGGGGTTGTAGCGGAGGTCGCTGCTGGCGACCGGCGGCATCGCGCCGTCGGACAGGAGCTTCGCCTCGCGGCGCAGGAGCGTCAGCTCGGCGCCCAGCCGGCTCGCGGCGTCGGGCATCTCGAGCAGCTGCTGCTTCCTGGTCAGCTCGATCTGCAGCACCCCGCCGACCGCGTAGCTGGCGGCCATCGGGTCGTCGGGCAGCTGGATCGGCTTGAGGACTTCGTCCAGGGATGCGGCCACGGTGGTGATCTCCGGTGATTCCGACCCCAGTGACGCGGCGGAGGCCACGAAGCGTTTCACCGTCTCGAGGTACGCGTCCAGCGCGGCCTGCACCTGCGGGAGCAGCGTGGCGGTCCGTGCCCGGTCGCCGGTCTCTTCGGGAAGCGGCACCGCGTCGACCGTGGCGTACGGGCCGGAGTGGTCAACAGCGCTGAGGGCGGCGCGCGCCACGCCGACCACCAACAGCGCCCAGCGGCCGTCCTCGAAGCGGTCGGCCTGGCGCACCTCGACGATGGTACCGATCGGCTCCGCCTGCGGGTGGCCGGCGCCAGGCTCGTCGACCTCCGGGCCTTCGGTGATCATCGACACCACGAAGCGACCGGCGAACGGCGAGCCATCGGCGATGACGTCCTGGGTCATCAGCCGGTAGCGCTCCTCGAAGACGTGGATGGGCAGCGGCAGGTGCGGGAAGACCACCACGTGGAGCGGGAAGTGGGGCAGTCGCATGCTGCCGCCGATCGTGGCACGCGCCGGGGCATCCTGCAAAGCCCCGGCTACGCGCCCCGGGCTACTCCTGGTCGACGAAGGTGGTGTCGATCTGCGCGCGCTGCAACTTGCCGGAGTAGTCGATGTACACGCTCTTCCACTCGCTGAAGAAGTCCAGCGCCGCCTGCCCGACCTCGCGGTGCCCATTGCCGGTGGCCTTCACGCCGCCGAACGGCAGGTGCGCCTCGGCGCCGATGGTGCCGTGGTTCACATAGCCCAGGCCGGATTCGAAGTCGCGGATGCTGCGGAACGCCAGGTTGATGTCCTGGGTGAACAGGGAGGTGGAGAGGCCGTACTTCACGCCGTTCACGACCCGCACGGTCTCCTCCCAGCTCTCCACCGGAATGACCGATGTCACCGGCCCGAAGATCTCCTCCTGGGCGATGCGGGCATCCGGTCGGACCTCGGCAAAGATGGTGGGCTGGAAGAAGGAGCCCTTGGCCAGGTCGCCGTCGCGGGCGGGCTCGCCGCCGATCACCAGCTCGGCTTCCTCGCGGCCGATGACGGCATAGGCCGCGATACGCTCCACCGCCGTGTCGTTGATCACTGGCCCCACGTCGGTCGCGTCCTGCAGCCCGTCGCCCAGCACCAGGCCGGCCACGCGGTCGCGCAGCGCCTGGACGAATCGGTCGTGGATCGAGCGGTGAACGACGATGCGCGACGCCGCGGTGCAGCGCTGGCCGCTGGTGCCGAACGCGGACCACACCACGCTGTCGAGCGCCAGGTCCAGGTCCGCGTCCTCCCAGATGACGATGGGGTTCTTGCCGCCGAGCTCCAGGCTGACGCGCTTCAGCGTCTCGGCGGCACGGCGGCTGATTTCGACGCCGGTCTCGGTGTGGCCGGTGAAGCTGATGACCCGCACGTCCGGGTGGTCGACGATCGCATTGCCCACGTCGGCGCCACTGCCCGTCACCACGTTGACCACGCCTGCCGGGATGCCACCCTCGCGCAGCAGCTCCACGAAGCGCACCAGGCAGGCGGGCGTGTCAGACGCTGGCTTGATGACCGCGGTGTTGCCGCAGATCAGCGCCGGGAACAGCTTCCAGCCCGGAATGGCGACCGGGAAGTTCCAGGGGGTGATGATGCCCACCACGCCGATCGGCCGGCGAATGGCCATGGCGAACTTGTCCGGCATCTCGGACGGCACGGTCTGGCCGAACAGGCGGCGACCCTCGCCGGCCATGTAGTACGCGACGTCGATCGCTTCCTGCACGTCGCCGCGAGCCTCCGGAAGCACCTTGCCCATCTCGCGCGTCATCAGCCGCGCCAGCTCTTCCTTGTGCTCGGCCAGCAGCCGCGCGACCTTGAACAGGATCTCGCCGCGCTTCGGCGCGGGCATGAGCGACCAGGCCGGGAAGGCGGCCTTCGCAGCCTCGACGGCTGCCTGCACGTCGGCGGGGCCGGAGGCCGGGAACTCGCCGATCACGTCGTCATGGTTGGCCGGGCTGACGCTGGTGAAGGTCGCGCCCGAGCGGGCATCGACCCACTCGTCGCCGATGAGGTTGCGGTAGGTGGACACGTGGAGGATCTCCTGTGGCATGCCGGGCGCGGAGCGCCCGCATCGGTCAGGTGCAAGAGAGTGCTCAGGTGGTGCCGATTGTACGCTGGCGGCGGCGCCCAACCGGACAGGGACATTCGCCCCTATGCGCGCATCTCGCGGGCCGGCACGCTGGAGGCACAACCGAAGACCCGGATTGGCAGGCGTTTCCCTTTACGAAGAGTAACGGGGCTGAAGTAGTGGCACTCCTGCCAAGCCCGGTCCAAGGAGCGCCACGGCCGGCAACGGTCGTGGCGCTTCGCTTCACGGCACCAGCAGCGCGTCGGCCACCGTCTCGAGGCGGGGCGGCGGTCCTGGCGTCTCGCACGGTCCGGGGTCACAGGTCACCGTCCCGCGCTGGAACACCGTGTCCTCCGGCAGCGCCCCCAGCTCCGTGCCGGCGAGCGGGAAGACGGTCGGGGCGTCGGGGGCGGCCGCGGTCAGCCGGCGGATCTCGTCAGACATGACCTCTACCGGCACCATGGCCCACACGCTGCCCGGCAGGTTGGCGTCCAGCAGGTCAACGGTGGACACCGCGTGGTCGAGGTCCGGGTTGCGGCGGATGTGGCCGCTGCCGGCGATCACCAGCACGCGGTGGCCGTTCGCCACCGCCTCCTGCACAACGCCCGCGAAATGGGGGCCGCGTCGGAAGAGCCAGTAGTCCAGGCATCTGGGCTCGCGGTCGCTGCAATTCGTGAGGTCCGTCACGCCGGCCCAGTCGATCGGCGGGTCGCCGAGCAGGACGCGCAGCCGCTCCCGACGTGGACGCGCGGCGTTGAGATCCCGCACGAACTCGTAGAACTGTCGGTACACCGGCGCGTCCCACACGCCGGAGCGCTGGGTGGTATCGGTCCACACCAGCTCAAGCTCGTCCTCAGGGACATCCTGGCCGGCCAGGTAGCGGTCGATGGTGCGCTGGTGCCGTGCGCTGCCGAACTCGACGACGATGGTGTCCAGCATGCCTGCCAGGCGTGGGTCGGCAACCACGTCGCGCAGCAGCTGGTGCTGCCACGTGGATCCGTGCACCTCGCCGATCGCCACCACCGGGTGGTCGGCGAACGCCGCCACCACCGCGTCAGCTGCCGGAGTGCCCGGGTCGGTCGGTTCCGCCGCGGACGCGGAAGGCGCGGCGGATGGCGAGGGAGCCGCATGACAGGCGGCCAGGAGGACAGCGACGACAAGGAACCTCACGCGGTCCCTACAACCGCGCGACGGGATTGGTTCCGGCCGGAGGCTAGGCCCCGGTCATGCGCTTGACGTCCAGTGCCTCGTCCAGCTGCTCCAGCGTGAGCTTCCCGGCGTCGACGTAGCCGCGCTCCAGCACGACCTGGCGGATGGTCTTGCCCTCGGCCAAGGCCTGCTTCGCCACCTTGGCTGCCTCCTCGTAGCCGATGTAGCGGTTCAGCGGCGTCACGATCGACGGCGATCCCTCCGCGTACTCCCGGGCGCGGTCCGCGTTTGCGGTGATGCCGGCCACGCAGCGCTCGGCAAGGAGCCGGCTGGCGTTGGCCAGCAGCCTGATGGACTCCAGGATGTTGCGCGCCAGCATCGGCAGCATGACGTTCAGCTCGAAGTTGCCAGCCGCGCCGCCGAAGGCGATGGCCGCATCGTTGCCGATGACCTGCGCGCAGACCATGCACACCGCCTCGGGGATCACCGGGTTCACCTTGCCGGGCATGATCGACGAGCCGGGCTGCAGGTCCGGAATATTGATCTCGCGCAGCCCTGCGCGCGGTCCGGAGCCCATCCAGCGCAGGTCGTTCGCGATCTTGTACAGGCTGACCGCCACGGTGCGCAGCTGGCCCGATGCCTCCACCAGGCCGTCGCGCGCCCCCTGTGCCTCGAAGTGGTCACGTGCCTCGGTGAGCGGCAGGCCGGTGCGCTCGGCCAGGTCGGCGATCACCCGCTGCGCCCAGCCGGGCGGCATGTTGATGCCCGTGCCCACCGCGGTGCCACCCAGCGGCAGCTCGGCCAGCCGCGGCAGGCTGGCGTTCAGCCGTTCGATTCCGGCCCGGACCTGGGCGGCGTAGCCACCGAACTCCTGGCCCAGCGTCACGGGCGTCGCGTCCATGAGGTGGGTGCGGCCGGACTTCACGACATCGGCGAACTCATCCCGCTTGGCTTCCAGGGCCGATGCCAGCGCGTCCAGGGCCGGCAGCAGCTCGCCGACCACTGCCGCGGTCGCCGCCAGGTGGATGCTCGACGGGAAGACGTCGTTGCTCGACTGGCTGGCGTTGACGTGGTCGTTCGGGTGCACGGGCCGGCCGAGGCGCTCGGATGCGAGCGAGGCGATGACCTCGTTGGCGTTCATGTTGCTGCTCGTGCCGGAGCCGGTCTGGAAGACGTCGATCGGGAAGTGCTCGTCCAGCTGGCCGCGCGCGACCGCTTCGGCGGCATCGGCGATGGCGGCGGCAGTCTCGGCGTCCAGGATGCCCATCTCGCCGTTGATCCGGGCCGCTGCCGCCTTGATGGCGCCCAGCGCAGACAGGTGCGCACGCTCGAGCCGCTGCCCGCTGATCGGGAAGTTCTCGACGGCCCGCTGGGTGGTGGCGCCCCAGCGCGCCCAGCCCGGGACGCGGACGTCGCCCATCGAGTCGTGCTCGATGCGGTCTTCGTGGCCCATCGGCTCAGGCGTCCATCGGCTCAGGCGTCGAAGTCGGCGGCGCCGGTTTCAACGTAGCGGATCACCGGCGGAATGAGGTACGGGACCACGCCCGCATTCAGGTCGTCCAGGATGCGCTCAGAGCGGCCGACCAGCTCGTTGATGATGATGCCGTGGTGCACCGGCTGGTAGCGCCGCAGCTTGTTGAGGCCCTCGGTCAGCTTGTTGCGTGCGCCGCGCACGTTGCGACGCTGAAGATGCAGCAGGCCGGCCGCCAGCTGAATGAGGCCCTGGTAGAAGTCGCGCTCCTCGTCCGGCGCGGCGCGCCACAGCGTCTCCCACGCCTCGTGCGCGTGCCAATAACGAACGCCGTTGAACAGCGCCACGCCTCGCTTGAACAGCTCATCGACCGTGGCCGGGTCCAGGGGCGGGGTCCTGCCACGCGGCAGCTGCGGAGCATCGGTGGCGGTGGTGTCGGCCATCAGGGCCGATGCTATCAGGCCCTCACGCGGGCGGACCGCCCTCGATCCCGAAGGTCACCTCAGGCGGTTGCCCGATCGCGCCGGTCCACGTCGACGTTGTCCAGCAGCCGCTCGATCTCGCGGCGAAAGCGAAGGCCTGAAGAGTGGCGAGCCAGCCAGCGGAGGTAGGTCGGGTCGTGGCGCGCCAGGTCGGCCAGGCGCCAGCCCATGTACCTGCCGAAGTCGAGCTCCGCCGACACCTCCACGCGCCCGTTTCGCGCCGCAGCCCTGGCGAACGCGCCGCCCTCCGCGCGAGGAGGCGGCATGCCCGGCGGCCGCGGCGGTGGCGCCGTGCCCGGGCCGACCGGCTGCAACCGCTGTCGCGCGTCGTAGATGCGACGCAGCTCCGGCGACCGGATCAGCGCGTATGCCTGGTTGAGCTCCGCCATGCGTGCCGCATCAGGCTGCCTGCCATCCGGATGGAAGCGTCGCGCCAGCGCGCGAAAGACGGCATGGATCACATCGTCCGGCGCGGTCGGCAGGACGTGGAGAGTGGAGTAGGCGTCTCGGTCGCCCATGGCCCCCTGTCCGTGGTGCTCGGCGCGTCGCCCGATGCGGCGCTCCCCAACCGAGCTCGCAGCATCCTAGCCGACTGGCTCTCCGGGCGTTGCCTCGGCGCACATGCCTTACAGGCTCCCCGCCTCCATCATGCGAGCGAGGGTCGCCAGGCCGCGCTGCCATGCGCGGCGATACCACCACAGGAA
This sequence comes from Candidatus Limnocylindria bacterium, assembly GCA_035701385.1. Classification (GTDB taxonomy): domain Bacteria; phylum Chloroflexota; class Limnocylindria; order QHBO01; family QHBO01; genus DASSCW01. Next base: position 13,980 of record DASSNI010000096.1, read on the forward strand.
TGGGCCGACTGCCAGCCGCATCGGCCCGGATGCATCCGCCGCAAAGTCGAAGGCCACGCGGGTGGCGTCCCCGGTGTCGTGGAAGTCGAGCGCCGCCGTCCACCTCATCCCCTGCAGCTCCGCCGCCAACACCGCTCGCCGCGGCGGGTCATATTCGGTCACCGTGGCGTCGTTCTCGCTGCGGCGACCCATCACCGTCACGACTGCATGCCGCGTGCTGCCGACGCCATGCGGCGGCGGTGAGGTCCACGTCTCATGGATGCGCGCCGGAAACCAGCGCTCGCTCAGCTCCACGTCGGTGAGGACGCGGAACACGTCCTCCACCGGCCGCCGGATGGTGGCTTCGATCGTGAACCCGGCGATCAGCCGATCCGGATCAGCTTCTTGTTGGTGAACTCGTCGGCGCCGAAGCGGCCGAGCTCGCGGCCCGAGCCGGAGCGCTTGATGCCGCCGAACGGCAGCTCCGCGCCATCGGCCAGCACCACGTTCACGAACACCATGCCGGCCTCGATCGCGTCGGCGACGCGCATCGCCTGGTCCTGGTCGGTGGTGTACACGTACGAGCCTAGTCCGAACGGGATGTCGTTCGCGATGCGCACGGCCTCTTCCTCGTCCCTGGCGCGATAGACCTGCGCCACCGGGCCGAAGAACTCCTCCTTGGAGGCAGGGTTGTCGGGCGTGAGATCGGTCAGCACCGTCGTGGGGAAGAAGGCGCCGTTGCGCGTCCCGCCGTGCACCAGCCGCGCCCCGTGCTCGACCGCGCGCTTCACCTGGTCGTCCAGGATCTCGGCGGCCTTCACCGACGACAGCGGTCCCAGCGCCGCGTCCTCCGAGGTCGGGTCGGCTGGCTCCACCTCGGCCAGCTTGGCGGTGAACTTCTCCATGAACGGCTCGTACAGCTCGTCGGCCACGATGAAGCGCTTGGCTGCGTTGCACGACTGGCCGCTGTTGTCCAGGCGCGCGTCGATCGCGTTCTGCACCGCCGCGTCCAGGTCGTCGGTCGACAGCAGGATGAACGGGTCCGAGCCACCGAGCTCGAGCACGACCTTCTTCAGATGGCGGCCGGCGATCTCGGCGACCGCCGCCCCCGCGCGCTCGGAGCCGGTGAGCGAGACGCCCTGCACCCGAGGATCGGCGATGACCCGCTCGAGCTGCTCGTGGGTGGCGTAGACGTTCACGTACGCCCCGGCCGGGAAGCCGGCGTCGCGGAACATCTGCTCCATGGCGGCAGCGGACTCAGGGCACTGCGCCGCGTGCTTCAGGAGAATGGTGTTGCCGATGATCAGGTTCGGGCCGGCGAAGCGTGCGACCTGGTAGTAGGGGAAGTTCCACGGCATGACGCCCAGCAGCACGCCCAGCGACGAGCGCCGGATGACCGCCGAGCCCTCGCCGGCCAGCAGCTCGATCGGCTCATCCTTCAGGAACTCCGGCGAGTGGTTGGCGTAGTACTCGTAGATGTCCGCCGCGAAGTCCACCTCCGCCAGCGCCTGCCCGATGGGCTTGCCCATCTCCTCCACGATCAGCTCGGCAAGCTGCTGGCGGCGTTCGCGGTGCAGCTCGGCGACGCGCCGGATGAGGTCGGCGCGCTCCGCGACGGTGGTCGACTTCGACCAGGTGCGATGCGTCTGATCTGCCGCGGCGATCGCCGACTCGAGGTCGGCGTCGGAGATGGTGTCGTAGGTCCTGACCGTCTCGCCGGTGGC
>DASSNI010000097.1:0-5016 GCA_035701385.1 Candidatus Limnocylindria bacterium
TACAGCACCCGGCCGTCGGCGTTCTTCATCAGGTAGACGCCCGGCTGGGTCGGCAACTGCCGCAGGATGGCGCGCAGGTGCTGATCGCGGGCGTCAGGGGCGGGGGCCATGCCTCGATTCTAGGCCGATGCGGGCTGGGTGCCCGCGGCAGCCTTCAGGAGTGGCTGGGGCGCGGCGTCGGCGTCTCGATCGGCTTCGCCAGCTGGCGCGCCAGGTACTTCTGCAGCGGCGTGTAGTCCGTAGAGCTGGCCCGTCCCTTCACCACCAGGATGTACTGGCCGATGGTGTTCGAGGTCGCCTCCAGGATGCGGCCTTCCTTCAGCTCGATCCGCGCGTCCGGACTGATGTGGCTGCTCAGCAGGAACAGGTCGATGGCTGACAGGTCGGTCTTCATCCGTCCGGCCAGGGCGTCCATCATCGAAAGGCCGGGGCCGATGGAGCCAATGCCTCCCTCACCCAGCTTCTTGCGCAGCGCGGACAGTACCTGCTGCTGGCGCTCGGAGCGGGCGAAGTCGCTGGAGAGCGACGGCACGTTGGTGTAGCGGGCCCGTGCGTAAGCCAGCGCCTGCTCTCCGGTGAGGTTGATCTTCCCGCGCCGGAAGATCTGCTCGGGCGCGTTCTTCTCGAAGGCGCGATGCTCGAAGACCCACGGGCTCCACGTGTAGCGGAAGGTCCGCTCGTTCCGCACCGTCACGCCACCGACTGCGTCGACCATGCCCTGGAAGCCGGCGAAGTCGATGGCCATCCAGTGGTTGATCTCCAGGCCCGTCACCTGCGACAGCACCTCGGTCGTCAGCTGCGCGGCGCCGGCGATGTCGCCCTGCGCGTAGCCAATGGCGAAGGCCTCGTTGATCTTCCCGTTGTCGGGGAGCTCGGGCAGGCCCTCGATCCAGAAGTCGCGCGGGATGGGGATCACGGTGGTGGTCTTGGCCACCGGGTCGATCGACAGGATCTGGATCGAGTCGGCCAGGTAGTTGCCGCTGTGATGGGCAGGGCCGCCGTAGCCGTACAGCGCCACGTTCACCCGTTCCTGGGCTCCCAACGGACCCCACAGGGCCGATGACGTGGCCGGCGCCGTCGACACGCTGCTGTTGAAGGCCGATACCCGCTGCCACAGCAGGATGCCCCCACCCACCACGATCACCAGGATCAGCAGCAGCACCAGCAGGACGATGACCTTCCACGACGGGCCGCGCCGCCGCTGCGCGACGGCCGCCCCCGAAGCCGCGTCGTAGGCGTACGGGTCTGCGTAGCCCTGGCCGAGGTCCTCATCCCGTCCACCCGTCTCCCGCAGCCGCCTGGTGCGCGCGGTGGGCGTTGCCTGGTTGCGATTGCGCCGGAACAAGATGGGCAGCCCCGTGTGCGGTGTCGGTCGGACGGGCGGCGACAGGATAGCCCGAGTAAGCGGGCGATGAGCGGCTGGTAAGCCGCGCCGCCCATCCTCCCCGTTCATGACGGTCGCGCCGCCCCCATCGGTTGCAGGCCTGGCCGAACGGCTGGTCGCGTCGCTCGATGGGGAGCAGCGTGCCGCCGCCACGCTGCCGGACGGCCCGGCGCTGATCATCGCGCCGGCGGGCAGTGGCAAGACCACCACGCTCATCGCCCGTCTTGGTGTCCTGCTGGCACGAGGCGTGGCACCGGAGCGCATTGCCGTCGCCACCTTCAACCGCGACGCGGCGCTGGAGCTCACCGCGCGCATTCGCGCCCGCGTGGTGCCGGCCATGCCTTCCGCCGAGAGAATCGAGGTGCGCACCATCCACGCGCTGGCACGGCAGGTCCTCCTGGAGACCGGCGCCGCCGACAACCTCGTCAGCGACCGCCTGCCGCTGCTGCGCGCCGTCCTCCGCCAGGCCGCCGCGCGACCCGGTGGCGAGCCGGATCTGGCTCCTTTGCCCGGGGCAGCTGCGCTGGACACGCAGATCTCCGCCTGGAAGGTTGAGCGCCGCCAGCCGGCCGATCCCGAACTGGTTCGCGCCTACCAGGCGCTGCTCAGCACCCGCGGCGCCCTCGATTTCGACGACCTCGTCGTCGGCGCAGCCGATGCGCTGGAGACCGACGCCGCGTTGCGTCGTCGCTGGCAGGGTCGCTTCAGCCACATCTGCGTGGACGAGTTCCAGGACGTCGATGCAGCGCAGCTGCGCCTGGTTCGGCTGCTGGCGGAGCCGGAGCGCAACCTGTTCGTGGTCGGTGACGATGACCAGACGATCTACGCCTGGCGGCTGGCGGACGTGCGCCGCATCCTCACTTTCGAGTCCGCGTATGCCGGGGCGCGGCGCGTCCAGCTGGCCACGAACTACCGCTGCCCGCCGGCGGTGGTGGCGGCCTCGCGCAGGCTGATCGGCGTCAACCGGGAGCGCTTCACGAAGCGCATTGACGCGGCGCCGGGCGAAGCCTTCGACCCGCGGGCCGTGCGGGCCTTCTCCACGGCCACCGCCGAGTGGCCGCAGGCTCTCGCCGCCATGGCCGCGCGCGAGGCGCGGGCCGACCGGACGATCTGCTTCCTGGCGCGCACCCGCAGCGAGCTCATCCCGGTGCTCCTGGCGCTCACCCGGGGCGGACAGCCGCACGTCACCGGCGTGCCGGCGCCGGTCCAGGCCGAGCCCGTCAGAGCCCTCGTCGCCGAGGCGCGCCCGCTGGCGGCGGACGCCCAGCCGTTCGCCACGCTCCTTCGGCTGCGCGCCGGACGCGGCTGGCGCAGGGCCGATGGCGCGGACACAGTGTCGGACGACGACCACGCCGCCCTCGACGCGCTGCTCGGCTGGTCGGTTGGCTTCGCCCGCCTCGACCGTTTTCTGGCCGCGCACGACGCCGCGGTGGCCCGGCTGGAATCCCTGCGTGTGACCGAGGGGCTCGTGGAGCTGGTCACGGTCCACGGCGCGAAGGGCCGCGAGTGGCACACCGTGGTCGTGCTCGGCCTGGAGGAGGAGCGGTTCCCGAACCGCCGTGCTCTCGTCGACGCCGCGGATCCGGCGCGTGCCGTGGAGGAGGAGCGACGCCTCGCCTACGTGGCGCTGACCCGCGCCACGCGGCAGCTGGTACTCGCCTTCGACCCGGCGCGCCCGTCCCGCTTTCTGGCCGACGCCGGCCTGCGGCTTCCGGAGCCGGGCCGTGGCTAGAGGCCCAGCTCCCGGGCGACGACCGAGAGGTGGCGAACCATGTTCATGACGTGCTCGTCGAAGTCGAGGCCGATCTCCTCCGCCCCGGCAAGCAGCATCTCGCGCGGCACGGCGCGGGCGAAGGCCTTGTCCTTCATCCGCTTGCGCACGTTGGCGGGCTCCACGTCGGCCAGCTTGCGGCTGGGCCGCATGAGCGCCACGGCCACCAGGAAGCCGGCCAGCTCATCGCAGGCGTAGACCAGGTGGTCGAGCCGCGTGCTGCGCGGCACGCCCAGGGCGTCGTTGTGGCGTCGGACCGCGTCGACCACCTCGCCGGGGTAGCCGCGACGCGCCAGCTCATCGGCTCCGATGGCTCCGTGCGTGGCAGCAGCCGGATGCCGCTCGTAGTCGAGGTCGTGCAGCAGGCCGGCCATGCCCCAGCGCTCGACCGTGGTGGGGTCCAGGCCGTCATCGGCGGCGTAGCCACGCACGCCGGCCTCCACCAGCAGTCCGTGCTTGCGCAGCGATGGGTTGGCGTTCCACTCGTGCAGCAGGGCCAGCGCGTCGGCGCGGGTCGGCTCCTTGCTCACGCGCGGCGCATCTGCAGCACGCCGGCGCCCATCACGACCAGCAGGCCCAGCACGATCAACCACAGGTTGCTGCCGCCGAGGACGCCCAGGATCAGCAGGAACAGGCCGATGCCGACCAGCACCACGGCCATGGTGACTCCCTCCGCACGCTCAGGTTGGTTCGCCTGCGCCGGATCATACGACCCGCCTCAAGCGAGCAGGCTCAGGCCGGGACGGCGGCGCGCTCCTCGCGCGCGGCTCTGGCGTCCGTCTGCGCGCGCCCGTCCTGCAGCACGCGTCGCAGGTAGTGGCCCGTGTGCGAGCCCGGCTTTCGAGCAACCTGCTCGGGCGTGCCGCTGGCGACGAGCTCGCCGCCGGCGTCGCCGCCCTCCGGCCCCAGGTCGATGATCCAGTCGGCGCTCTTGATGACATCCAGGTTGTGCTCGATGACCACCACTGTGTTGCCCGCATCGGCCAGGCGCCCGAGCACGTCCAGCAGGCGCGCAACGTCGTCGAAGTGCAGGCCGGTGGTCGGCTCGTCCAGGATGTAGAACGTCTTGCCGGTCGCCCGCCGCGACAGCTCGGTGGCCAGCTTTACGCGCTGCGCCTCGCCGCCGGACAGGGTAGTGGCCGGCTGCCCGAGGTGGATGTAGCCCATGCCCACGTCGTGCAGCGTCTGCAGGCGGCCCTGGATCGACGGCACGGCGCTGAAGAAGTCCAGCGCCTCGTCGACCGTCATCTCCAGGATCTCGGCGACGTTCTTGCCCTTGTAGTGGATCTCCAGCGTCTCGCGGTTGTAGCGCTTGCCCTTGCAAACCTCGCACTGCACGTACACGTCGGGAAGGAAGTGCATCTCGATCTGCACGATGCCGGCGCCCTCGCAGGCCTCGCAGCGGCCGCCCTTGACGTTGAAGCTGAAGCGCCCCGGCTTGTAGCCGCGCAGCCGGGCTTCCGGCACGGCGGCCAGCAGCTCGCGCAGCGGCGCCCACAGTCCGGTGTAGGTCGCCGGGTTCGAACGCGGCGTGCGGCCGATGGGCGACTGGTCGATCTCGATCACCTTGTCGATGAGCTCGATGCCCTCGATGGCCCGGTGCTTCCCGGGCCGCTCGCGCGCGCCCCAGATCCGGGCAGCGAGCGCCGGGTACAGGATCTGCGTCACCAGGCTGGACTTGCCGGAGCCGCTCACCCCCGTGACCGCCACGAAGCGGCCGAGCGGGAAGGCGACGTCGATGCCGCGCAGGTTGTTCTCCTCCGCGCCGCGGATGGTGAGCCAGTCCCCGCTCCCCTTGCGGCGTCGGCGCGGCACCGGGACGGAGCGGTCGCCACGCAGGTAGGCGGCCGTGATCGAGCGG
>DASSNI010000098.1:0-4369 GCA_035701385.1 Candidatus Limnocylindria bacterium
AGGGCGATGGCCAGGCCCAGCACGAAGAAGACCTGCCCGTAGACCGACAGGACAATGACGCGGTTGGTCTCGAACAGCTCGGTGAGGAACGTCACGCGACGGCATCTTGGCACGGAGCGGGCTACGATCCCGCTACCGATGTGGAGCTCCGCCCCCTGGCCCGTGCGCCTGTGGATGATCTGGGCCTTCGTGCTGCTGGCCGAGAGCGGCCTCCTGCTGCCCGAGATCGTCGAATTCACCGACTTCAGCGAGCGAGCGCCATTCAGCCTGCTGGGCATCTTCATGATGGCCGAGATCGCGGCGCTGCTGTTCGGCATCACGGTCGTCATCCAGCGCAAGCGCATCGGCCATCGCTTTGCCCTTGGCATCGCCATCCTGGCGGTGCCGATGCTGGCCGGCCTGCCGCCCGCCCTGTTCGAGATGGAACCGGCGGCTGCCAACGGCTGGTACGCGCTGACCGTGCCGTTGGGCCTGCTGATCAGCATCGTGCTGGTGATCGCGCTGCTGCGGCCCTCGGCCCGGGCGTGGTTCATCGAGGACTGAGCGCCCGCTCCTATACTCCGGTCCGATGACCGCCACCGCGACCCGGACCATGCGGGCCCTGGCCAAGACGCGACCCGAGCCAGGCGCCGAGCTCGTGGAGCGCCCCGTTCCCGAGCCAGGACCCGGCGAGGTGCTGCTGAGGATGGAGGCGGCCAGCATCTGCGGGACCGACTACCACCTCCTGCGCTGGGATCCCTGGGCACGCGAGGTGGTGACGCCGCCGGTGGTCCTGGGGCACGAGCTGGCCGGCCGCGTGGCCGCGCTCGGCGCCGGCGTGACGCGCGTCGCAGAGGGCGACCTGGTGGGCGTGGAGAGCCACATCGTGTGCTGGCAGTGCGCGCAATGCCGCGCCGGGGCCATGCACCTGTGCCGCGACCTGAAGGTCATCGGCGCCCACGTGGATGGTGGGTTCGCCGAGTACGTCGTCATCCCGGAGGCCAACGCCATCGAGTCGAACGGCCTCGAGCCGGCGGTGGTCGCCCTGCAGGAGCCGATGGGCAACGCGGTCCACGCAGCCTTCGTCGAGCCGATCGAGGGCCGGACCGTGGCGGTCACCGGCGCAGGGCCCATCGGCCTGCTCTCGGTCTCGATCGCCCGCGCGGCCGGTGCTGCGTGGGTGGTGGCCACGGACGTCGAGCCCTATCGGCTGGAGCTGGCGCGCACCATGGGCGCCGACCTGGCGCTCGACGCGCGCGAGCCCGACACCGCCGAGCGGATCGTGGCCGAGACCGGTGGCGACGGGGTGGAGGTCGTGCTGGAGATGAGCGGCTCGCAGGCCGCGCTCGACCAGGCGCTGCACTTCATCACCCGTGGAGGTCGCATCAGCCTGCTGGGCATCTTCGCCAGCCCGGTCGAGGTGCAGCTCTCGGACCTCGTCATCCAGAAGGGCCTGCGCCTGTACGGCGTGTACGGCCGCCGCATCTACGAGACCTGGGAGCAGACGCAGGACCTGCTGCGCTCCGGCGCGGTCGACCCGTCGCCGCTCATCACCCATCGCTTCGACCTTGCCGATTGGGAGCAGGGCTTCGAGCTCATCGCGTCGCGCCATGCCGGCAAGGTCGTGCTGCTGCCCTGAAGGGGATAATGGCCGCATGGAGACCGACGTCCTCAACTCGGTGAGCGCCCGCTCGCGGAACCCGCTCGCCTTCCTCCAGGCGGACATCGACGACCTGCAGGCCAAGGGCCTCTTCCGCAGGCTGCGCGTGGTCCAGTCCGAGCAGAAGAGCCGATGCCTGATCGACGGCCGAGAGGTCATCACCCTTTCCAGCAACAACTACCTGGGCCTGAACACGCACCCGCGCCTGCGGCAGGCGGCCATCGACGCGGTGGAACGCTTCGGTGCCGGCTCCGGCGCGGTACGCACCATCGCCGGAACGATGAGCCTGCACGAGCAGCTCGAGGAGCGGCTGGCCGACTTCAAGCACGTGGAGGCGGTCCTCACCTTCCAGTCGGGCTTCACCTGCAATACCGGCGTGATCCCCATCCTGGCGCCGGATGGCGCGGTCATCGTCAGCGACGCGCTGAACCACGCCAGCATCATCGACGGCATCCGGCTCACCAAGGCCGAGCGCAGGATCTTCCCGCACGCCGACATGGACGCCCTGCGCCAGGCACTGCGCGAGGTTCGCGACGCTCCGGGCGGCGCGCAGCGGACCGTCCTGGTCATCACCGACGGCGTGTTCAGCATGGACGGCGACATCGCGCAGCTGCCTGCCATCGTCGAGGCAGCCGAGGAGGCCGATGCCATCGTCTACGTCGACGACGCGCACGCGTCCGGCGTGCTCGGCCGCAACGGGCGCGGGAGCATCGACCACTTCGACCTGCACGGCCGGGTCCACGTCCAGGTCGGCACGCTGTCGAAGGCGATCGGCGTGCTGGGCGGCTACGTGGCTGGTCCGGCGGTGCTGCGCACCGTGCTGGAGCACAGGGCGCGTCCGTTCCTCTTCTCGACGTCGCACCCGCCGGCCGTGGCCGCCGCCTGCCTGGCGGCGATCGACGTGCTGGAGGCCGAGCCGCAGCTCATCGAGCGCCTGTGGGACAACACTCGCTTCTTCAAGGACGGCCTGGCGCGCCTGGGCTTCGACACCGGCCATTCGGAGACGCCCATCACGCCTGTCATCGCCGGCTCCGGGGCGCTGGCCATGAAGCTCTCCGACCGCCTCTTCGAGGAGGGCGTCTTCGCCCAGGGCATCGGCTTCCCGACCGTCCCGGACGACCGCTCGCGGGTGCGCACCATCGTGACCGCCGAGCACACGCGCGAGGAGCTGGAGACCTGCCTGGCGGCCTTCGAGAAGGTCGGCCGGGAGTTGGCCCTGATCTAGTACCGCAGGGCGTTGCGGGAAGGCAACGTCCCTCTGGTCCGGGGCAGGGTGCGGTGCTACCGTTCGGCGCGGGGAGCGCCGCCGTGCGGCTGCCCACACGACGAAACAGGTGCCCGACGTCCCGATGCGTGAGCGACCCATGAGTGCCTTCGTGGCGCAGGCTCTGCGTGAGTCGGAGCGCCGTCGCCAGCAGGCGGCCCCGGCCGCAGGGCATGCGCTGCCCCGGCGCCTGGGCGTCGATGAGCTGGCGGCCGCTGCGGCGGCCGGTGACGTGGAGGCCGTGGGCCGCCTGTATGACGCCATGGTCGGCCCGATCTACCGCTACGTCGCCCTGCGGGTCCACCGTCGCGAGGACGCCGAGGACCTGACCCAGCTCGTGTTCGAGCGGATCGTGACCAGCCTGCCGCGGTACCAATCACGTGGCCGCCCGTTCGAGGCGTGGGCATTTCGCATCGCGCGCAACGCCGTCATCGACCACGTGCGGCGCGACCGGCCGCACGAGCCCTTCAGCGACGGCCACGACGCCGGCCACGACGACACGCCCGATCGCCTTACCCTGCGCGGCGAGGAGATTCGCGAGCTGCGTTCCGCGATCAGCCAGCTCACCGCGGACCAGCAGGAGGCCATCCTCCTGCGCTTCGCGGCGGGCCTCTCCGCCGAGGAAGCGGCGGCAGTGATGGGCCGGCGCGCCGGCACGGTGCGCGGTCTCACCTTCCGGGCAATCGCCAGCCTGCGGCGCCGGCTGCTGCCGGACGAGGGACGGGCATGACACTGCTCGACCGCATCATGGCGCGCGGCGCCCCGATGCCCTCCGACCCGATCCTGGCCGCTCGCATCGAGCGTCATCTGCGGCGCATCCAGCCCGATCCGCTCTTCCGCCGCCGCCTGCGCAGCATGGTCGTGAACCGCTACGTCGCCGCGCGGGAGGGCATGGTGCCGGTGGCCAGCGAGCGCCGCGCGTCACGGCAGATGGGGCGGCTGGGGCGCAGCGTGCTGTATGCGTCGGTGCTCACGGCGCTCGGCGTCAGCGCGGTCGGTGCTGCGGCACAGGACAGCCTGCCGGGCGATGGCCTGTACGGCGTCAAGCTGCAGCTGGAGTCGATTCGCACGCAGATCGCGCCGCCGGGGCTGCACGACGACCTGGCGGCGATGGCGCTCGACCTCCGGCTGGGCGAGGTGGAGCGGCTGGCCGCTGCCGGTCGATGGGACCAGCTCGACGCTGCCGCGGCGCGCGCCCTGGCGGCCGAGGAGCGCCTCGCGGCGCTGCGACCCGGCATGGCCAACCCGGTGGCCGGCACCTTCCTGGAAGCGGCCATGGGTCGCCACGCGCGGCGCCTTGCGGAGCTGATGACCACGGCACCCGCAGCGGCCCTGGAGGGGCTGCAGCGAGCACTGGTCGCGTCGCAGGGCCTGAACGGTCCGCCAACGGGCAACGGCAACGGCGGGACGAACAACGGCGGCACGAACAACGGCGGCACGAACAACGGCGGCACGAACAACGGCGG
>DASSNI010000099.1:0-10060 GCA_035701385.1 Candidatus Limnocylindria bacterium
CTGATCACCAGGAACGCGCCGCCGACATCGCCGATGGCCGCGTTGGTGCGCCCCTCCGCATCGGGGAAGTAGCGCAGCCCGGCCAGCTTGGTGGCCATGCGATCAGCCAGCTCGGGCGTGTCGTGGTGGCCGACGCCTACCAGCACCACTGCCCCGGGGCCGATGACGCCCAGCGTCTCGTCCCCCACCCGGACCGCCGCGTGCCTCACGCGCTGCACGACCAGCCGCATCAGGGCGTCAGCGTGGTGATCCCCGCGTCCTCTCCGTCGCGCGGTGGGCCGAGCGCGGACTCGGTGAAGAAGGCCCGCGCGTTCCAGATCATCCAGCCCAGCGCGTCGTTATCCCGCAGCGCACGCATCTCGTCGCGGATGTCCGCCGCGGTGTATGCCCGGAACTCTCCGTAGCCGAAGTCCTGGATCCACGGGCGGATGCGCATCGGCAGGCCTTTGGCCTCCCTGTTCATCAGCTTCAGGGTCTCGTTGATGATCTCGTAGGGGTGCTCGTTCGGGTTGGCGAAGCCGAAGGTGTATGGGCCGTAGTGGCTGGGGTACACCATCGGGCTGAAGTAGTCGACGTACGGCATGATCACCTCGGGCCGCTGGCCGATGCCCTGGTCGTCCGGCGCGATGAAGCTGATCGGGAAGCAGTCGGCGCTGAAGAAGGTGCGGGTCGTGGCCAGCCGCTCGCTCACCACCCGGAAGAGGCGCCGGATGGCGGGCAGCCGGAAGGACTGCGTGTTCGGCAGGTTCGTATCGGCCACCGCGTAGTCCCCGTCGCTGAAGAAGCGCACGTAGTCGAGCTGCACCTCGTCGAAACCCTTGTCGGCCAGGTCGCCGGCAATGGCTGCGATGTACTCCGCGACGCCCGGGTTGTAGGGATCGAGCCAGATGCCGCCGCCGAAGTCCTTCCACGGCTGCCCCGTGGCCGCGTTGCGGACCGCCAGCTCCGGACGTGACGCGCCGACGGTGTTGTCCTTCATGACGACCATGCGGGCGATGGTGTAGATGCCGCGCTCCTTCAGCGCCGGCAGGAGCTCCTCCAGGTCGAAGATGGGGTGGCTGTCGGCGCCCGACTCCTTCGCCTCCGGCAGGTCGGTGGTGTAGTACAGCCAGCCGCCCGTCTCCTTCACATCGATGACCATGGCGTTGGCCTCGGTCCGGTCGATGAGGCGCAGCAGTGCGTCCAGGCGTCCCGCTCCCTCGAACACGGCCCCCGGCGCGTAGAGCGCGCGTGCCTCGAACGGCTCCAGCGAGACGTCGGCGGCTGGCTGACCGCTCGTGGCCAACTCGGCCAATCGGTAGCCGGCGCGCTTAAAGAGCAGCGTCGCCGCCTCGGGCACGTTCGGCAGCGCATAGCGGCCGCGGCGGTCGGACCGCACCCACTCGGCCGCCCCCTCGACGAAGACGCGAACGCCTTCGATCGGCTGGCCGCTGCCGTCGGTGATGGTGCCGCTCACCACGTTGGCGCGCAGGGCCAGCGCCACGTCGCCGTCGCCCGGCACGCTGCCCGACGCGGGGTCATGCCCCGGCGCCTCAACGGACAGTGCCGCGCCCACCGGGGCAGTGATGGCTGCCGTCCCGTTTGCCCCGGTCGTGACGGTGCTCCCGGCGGCGGTCACGTTGGCTCCGACCAGCGGCGTATTGCTGCCCTGCTCGGTGACGGTGACGGTCAGCTGCCGCGGCGCGGCGGCCGACGGCCCGGAGCTGGGTGCGAACGGAAGTGGGACGTCGCCGCCGCAGGCGGCCAGGGCGACGGAGATGACGACCAGGAGGCCGGTCGCTCGGAAGGCGCGGGACAGGGTGGGGCTCCTCGGATGCTGCTCGCTGGTGCTCGCTGGTGCTCGCTTGGTGCTGTGCGCCAGATCTCGCTTGGTGCTGTGCGCCAGATGATGCCCGAAATCCCTCAACCGGCGGGCTGCTCCGCGTCGCCGGCCAGTGCCGCACGGCGCAGCCCGTCGACGACCGGTCGCAGGTCCCCGTCGTTCCCGTACAGCGCCTTGCCGGTGACCAGCACGTCGCCTCCGGCGGCATGCGCGGTGCCGATGGTGTCCAGCGCCACTCCCCCATCCACCCCGATCGGCAGGTCGAGGCCGCGGCGCTCCGCCTCGGCGCGCAGGGCCCGCAGCTTGGGCATGACTTCGCCCATGAAGGGCTGGCCGCCCCAGCCGGGGTTGACGGTCATCACCAGCAGCATGTCGATCCGCTCCAGGTACGGCAGCGCCGCCTCCGCCGGGGTCTCGGGGTTGATGGCCAGGCCGGCTGCCCGGCCCGTGCCGCGGATGGCCGCGATCACCTCGTCGGCATCGTCATCGGCCTCCAGGTGGAAGATCACGAGGTCACTGCCCGCTTCGGCGAAGGCGCGCACGTACTGCAGGGGCCGGCTGATCATCAGGTGGGCGTGGTACGGCAGGCTGGCGTGCGGACGGAGCGCTTCGACCACCACCGGGCCGAGGGTGATGTTGCGCACGAAGTGGCCGTCCATGACGTCCAGGTGAACCGAATCGACGCCGCCGTCCGCCGCGCGTCGCACCTCGGCGCCCAGCTGCGCGAAGTCGGCGTTCAGGATGCTGGCGCTGATCTGTGGCGGCCGCCTGGTCATGGTCAGCGGGCGCCGGGGGCGGCAGGGGCAATCGTCGCGCGCGGCAGGTCGCGGCCGGCCAGCTGGGCATGCAGCTGCCCGCACGCGGCCTCGATCTCCCGTCCGCGCGTGTCGCGCACCGTAACCGCGACTCCCGCGGCGCGGAGCACCTCGGCGAAGGCGGCGACCCGGGCCGGCGGCGTGCCGCTCCAGCGCGAACCCGGCGTCGGGTTCAGCGGAATGAGGTTCACGTGGCTGCGCCAGCCGCGGGCGTGCTCCGCCAGACGCTCGGCCATGGGCAGCGTGTCGTTCATGCCGTCGATCATCACGTACTCCAGGCTCACTCGGCGCCCGGTGCGCGCCGCGAAGCGCTGCCCGGCGTCCACCACTGCCGCGACTGGCCACTTGCGGTTGATCGGCACCAGCTCATCCCGCAGGCGGTCGTCGGCGGCGTGCAGGCTTATCGCCAGGTTGACCTGCGGCAGCTCGTCGACCATGCGGTCCATGTTCGGCACCACGCCCGAGGTGCTGACCGTGATGTGCCGGGCGCCGATGCCCAGGCGCTCCGGGTCGTTCAGCAGCCGAACCGCCTCGAACACGCGGTCGGTGTTGTTCAGCGGCTCGCCCATGCCCATGAACACGATGTTGTAGTGGCCGGGCGCCGCCGCGCGATGCCAGTCGGCGCCGAGCGCCAGCCACGGGGCGCGATGCCAGTGCAACACCTGGTCGACGATCTCGCCCGGGGTCAGCTGGCGCGCGAAGCCGGCCTGGCCGGTGGCGCAGAACGGGCAGCCGACGGCGCATCCTGCCTGGCTGGAGATGCAGATCGTGGTCCGCTCCGGCCGCCCGCCACGCCCGCGGTAGCGCATCAGCACGGACTCCACGCGCTGGCCATCAGCCAGCTGGTGGACCGCCTTGGCGGTAAGGCCGCCATCGGCCTCCAGCACGTGGCTGGCCTCGATGGTCGAGAAGCGGAAGGCATCGGCCAGATTTGCGCGCAGGCCCACCGGCAGGTCCGTGATGTCATCGAAGCCCGTGGCCTCCGGACGGTGCACGCCGGCCAGGACCTGGGCAGCCCGATACACGGGCTCGCCGCGGGCGGTCAGCCACGCGGCGAGCGTCGAATGCGATACCTCGCTGATTGCCGGCCGGGGGCCGGCGAGCGGCAGCTCAGTCACGCCGCCCCATGATCAGGGTCAGGTAGTAGAGGAACGTCAGCAGCGCCGTCAGCGCAGCGGCAACGTACGTCCAGGCCGCAGCCTTCAGGACGTCGCGGGCGCCAGTCTGGCGCTCCCCGACCATCCCCAGGCTCGACACGAACGCCAGCGCCTTCCCGGATGCGCCGATCTCGACCGGCAGCGTCACGAAGGTGAACACCACGGCCGCACCGAACGCCACCAAGCCGATGACCGCCAGGCCGAAGGCGTTGAAGATCAGGCCGGCGATGATCAGCCACGGCGCCACGCCGGAGCCGAACTGCGCCGCCGGCACGATGGTCGAGCGGATGGCCATCCACGGATCGCGCTCACGATCCTGCAGGGCATGCCCCACCTCGTGCGCGATGACGGCGGCCGCAGCCACCGACAGCCCGCCGGCAGGGACCGGCACGCCCAGCATCTGGGCCTGCGGGTCGTAGTTCCCGAGCTGCGGCTGGCCGGCCACCGTGCTCGACACGCGCAGCACCTTGCCGCGCGGGTCGTAGTGGTCGGTCAGCTGTCCTTCGACCGGCTCGATCTTGACGTCGTGCAGCCCCTGCCGGTCGAGGAGCTGCCGCGCGAAGTCAAATGCTGAAAGACGAATGCCGGAGTCGACCTTCGACCACTTGGCGTAGGTCGAGCGTACGCGCCACGCGGCCCAGCCGGTGATCGCGATGCTCGGCAGCATCACCAGCAGCACGTACGTCCAGAGTCCCATGTGTATCTGCTACCTCCTTGGAAGCACGGCGAGTATATCCGAGCCCTCGTGAAGGCCCGATTCGGCCAAGGTGAAGACGCCGTATCCATCCGCGGCACGGGATGTGCGGAAGAGGGGCGGCAGAACGTACGTACGAAGGTGGGACCGATGCCAAGGCTTCTGCTGGCCGCCCTGGCCGCGGCGCTCGGCGCGGCGGCGGCGTTCCTGCTCGATCCGGCGCGCGGCCGGGCGCGCCGCGCCCGGCTGGTCGACCAGTCGGCGGCGAAGATCCGTGACGCTGCCCGCGGCACCCGCAGGACCGCACGTCTTACCGCGTCGACCGTCAGCGGGCGGCTCTCGGCGCTCCGCGGACGGCGCAACACTGGCGAGACGGCCAACGACGCCACGCTCAAGGAGCGGGTCGAGAGCGAGCTGCTGGGCGATCCCCGCGTGTCGAAGGGGGCGCTGAACATCAACGCCGAGCAGGGCATCGTGGTCCTGCGCGGCGAGGTGCCGGACGAGGAGATGCGCTCCCTGCTCGAGGAGCGCGCCGGCCAGGTGCGCGGCGTCTGGTACGTGGAGAACCTGCTGCACCTGCCCGGCGAGCCGGCGGTCACGCACCGCTAGTCCGGCGCGCCCTCCGCGCCAAGCAGAACGTGGTCGCGGGCCAGGCCGCGGCGCCAGGCGTCGGCCGACATTGCCGGCCGGCTCTCGGGCTGGACCACCTCCAGCGCCAGTGCGCCCTGGCCGCAGGCCACCTCCGGCCACTCCCCCGGCAGCACGGCGCCGATGGGCACGCCGTCGATGCCCGGCACCGGGTGCGCGGCCCGGACGTGCAGCCGCTTGCCGTCGATCGTGGTCCACGCGCCGGGCCAGGGCTGCAGGGCGCGAACCTGGCGGTCGATCTCGACCGCTGGCCGCCTCCAGTCGATCCAGCCATCGCGTCGCCGGAACGGCCGGATGAGCGTGGCGGCCTTCTCGTCCTGCGGCTCGGCGCGCAGCGATCCGTCGGCCCACGCAGCCAACTCCCCGGGGACGCGCTGCGCGGCCAGCGTGGCGAGTGCCGCCTCGAGCTGTGGTGTGGTCTCGCGGCCGGTGAGCGGCATCGACCACTGGGCCACCACCGGTCCGGCGTCCAGCTGCTCGCTCATGACCATCAGGCTGACGCCTGCGACGGGGTCGCCGGCCAGGATCGTCGAGGCCACCGGCGCGGCTCCCCGGTGCCGCGGCAGCAGCGACGGGTGCACGTTCAGCGGCGGTCGCGGGAAGGCGGTCAGCAGGTCGGCCGGCACCAGCTGGCCGTAGGCGACCAGCAGCAGGCCGTCGGGCGCGAAGTCGGCCAGCACCCGGCGACCTTCATCCGAGCGCAGTCGGCGCGGCGCCTCGACGCGCACGCCGTGGTCCCGAGCCCACGCCGCCACCGCCGACGGGCGGGAGCGCAGCCCCCGCCCCGCCGGCCGGTCAGGCTGCGAAACGACCAGCAGCTCGTCGACGGCATCGGCCAGGCCCTCGAGGAGCGGGACACCGAAAGGGCCGGTGCCCACGAAGGCAACCCGGCCCAGCCCGCTCATCGGCGCGCGCTCCGCACTCAGATGCCCGCGGTCGTCTCTTCCTCGATCTCCGCGTGCTCGCTGACGCGCACCAGCTCTTCCATCGACTCGAGGTAGTCGATGTACAGGACGCCGTTCAGGTGGTCGATCTCGTGCTGCAGGGCCCGCGCCAGCAGCTCCTCTCCCTTGATCCGGAACTCCTTGCCGTGGCGGTTCTTGGCCTTGACCGTGACCTTGGCCGAGCGCTTGACCTCCGCCACGAATCCGGGGATCGAGAGGCAGCCCTCCCAGTCCACGATCTCGCCAGAGGCCTTGACGATCTGCGGGTTGATGAGCTCGGTGACCTTGTCCTCGAGCTCGATCACCGCGACCTGCAGCGGCACGCCGACCTGGTTGGCCGCCAGGCCGATGCCCGGCGCATCGCGCATCGTCTCGAGCATGTCGTCGAGGAGCCGATGCAGCGAGGCGTCGAACTGGGTGACCTTCTTCGCGCGCTCCCGCAGGATCGGGGCTTCGACCGTGAGGATGCCGCGGATGACCATGGCCGCATTGTACCGATGATCAGAGCAGCGACTCCGGGTCCACGTCGATGGCCACGCCACCCGGCACACGCTCCAGCGCCGCCGCCCTGGCCGCCTCGTCGGCGGCTCGCATCACGACCTGCACCCGCCAGCGTCCGGCGCGGCGCGGCACGTACGACGGCAGCGGACCGTGGACCTCGACCCCCGGAAGGCGCACCGCGTCCGCTGCCGCCTGACCGCGCGCCTCGGCGCGGGCACGGTCCGGATCGGCGACCAGCAGCCGGGCCAGCACCGTGGTCGGCGGATAGCCGAGCAGCCGCCTGCGCACCAGCTCCTCGTCGGCAAAGCCATCGACGTCGAGCCGCGCCGCCGCCCTGATGGCGTAGTGGTCGGCGGCGTAGGTCTGGATCAGGACGCGCCCCGGCATCGGTCCCCTGCCGGCCCGGCCGGCGACCTGCGCCAGCAGCTGGAAGGTGCGCTCGGCGGCCAGGTAGTCCGGCAGGTTGAGCGTCACGTCGGCGGCGATCACCGCGGCCAGCGTGACGGTCGGCAGGTCGAGGCCCTTGGCGGCCAGCTGCGTGCCCACCAGCACGTCGACCCGGCCGTCGCGGAAGTCGTCATACACCGCCTCGAAGCCGCGGCGCGCGGCCAGCGCGTCCGAGTCCAGGCGCGCCACCCGCAGCTCGGGGAAGCGCGCCCGCAGCTCGGCCTCCACGCGCTGGGTGCCGGCGCCGAAGTAGCGGATGCGGCCGCTGCCGCAGTGCGGGCAGCGCTCCGGTGGCTGGGCGGTGCGGCCGCAGTGGTGGCAGCGCAGCCGCTCCCCTGCCGAGTGGTAGACGAACGGCAGGTCGCAGTCCGGGCAGCGCAGGCTCTCGCCGCAGTCGCGGCACAGCACGAACGAGGCGGCGCCGCGCCGGTTCATGAGCAGGATGGCCTGCTGCCGGCCGCGCTCCAGCTCGCCCAGCGCCGCCTGCAGCGGACGCGAGAAGACCGAGCGGTTGTTGGCCGCCAGCTCGTCGCGCATGTCGACCAGCTCGACCTCCGGCGCGCTGCCGACACGCCGCTCGCGCAGGACGGCACGCTCCACCAGCCCGCCCCGGCTGCGGGCGATGGTCACCACGTCCGGCGTGGCCGAGCCCTGCACGAGGCGCGCGCCGGACAGCTCCGCGCGACGGCGGGCCACCCAGCGGGCGTCGTAGCGGGGCGTGCGATCGGCCTTGTAGGCGCCGTCGTGCGCCTCGTCGATCACCACCATGCGCAGCTTGCGCAGCGGCGCGAAGACGGCGGTGCGGGTGCCGATCACGAGGTGGACATCGCCGCGCACGATCCGCCACCACTCGTCGTGGCGCTCCCCCGCCGACAGGCCGCTGTGCAGCACCGCCAGCTCGTCCCCGGCCAGGCCTCGCAGCCGGTCCGCCAGCTGCGGGATCAGCGAGACCTCCGGTACCAGCACGATCGCGTCGCCGCCCTCGGCCAGCGTGCGCTCGATCGCCGCCAGGTAGACCTCGGTCTTGCCGGCCGCGGCCACGCCCTGCAGCAGCAGCTCGCCACCCGGCGGCAGGGAGGTGATGCGCTCCAGCGCCTGTTGCTGCTCCTCTGCCAGCTCCGCGCCGGCACCGGTCCCCGGCTCACGGTGGGCCAGCGGGGCGCGGTCCACCTGCCGCCAGCCCAGCGTCGCCGCACCGATGGCCTCCAGCCGTCGCGCGGGAGCCAGCAATGCCGATGCGTCGGTGCCGAGCTCTGCCGCCAGCTCGGGAAGCGTCCGCTCAGTGTCGCCCAGCGCCTCCAGAAGCGCCTCCTGCAACGGCGCCCGACGACGCGGCGTCGGGCCGCCGGCGATGCGCGCCAGTACGCGCACCTGGCGTGCACTGACCTCCGGTGGCCGGAGCTGCCACGCGGCGCGCACCGCGCCGCTGCGGCGCAGCCGCTCCAGCCACGCATCGCGGCCGCGACGTGGCGCCAGGCGCATGAGCGCCGTGTCGCCGACCATGCCGTCGGCATCGGCCAGCACGGCCAGGCCGTCCGGCAGGTCGCCGTCCGAGGCCACGACCCAGCGGCGCTCCAGGCGGGACTCGATGCCCGGCGGCAGCATCGCCGCCAGCGTGGTGCCCACCGGCGCGCGGTAGTAGGCCGCGATGCGCTCGGCCAGGGCGAGCAGGTCCGGCGTCAGCATCGGCTCCGAGACCACGGCCTCCACCGCGCGGAGCTCCTGGCCATCGGTCGGCGGGTCGGGCTCGCCGTCCAGCAGGTAGCCCAGCGCCAGGCGGTGGCCATACGGCACGAGCAGCAGCGAGCCCGGTGCCGGGCCATGCGGTGAGTCCGGCAGCAGGTAGGTGAAGGTGCGCTCCGGCCGGTCGGCGATCGCGTCGACCGCGACCCGCACGGCCCGCGGATCGGCGTCCACGGGACGAGGGCTCAGACCCGGACCTGGCGCGGCGGTGTGCGTCGGGCCTCGGCCTGGATGATCTCCCAGATGCGGTCCGCCGCATCGTCGGGGTGGCCGGTCTCGTTGACGATCACGTAGTCGTAGTCGCCGCTGGAGGCCATCTCGATCTCCGCGTTGCGGCGGCGGATGGCGAGAGATGCCTCGCTCTCCGAGCCGCGCTCCGCCAGCCGCGCGTCAAGGTCCTCGATCGACGGCGGCATGACGAAGATCAGCAATGCGTCCGGCACGCGCTCGCGCACGGAGCGCGCGCCCTGCGGATCGATCGTCAGGATCGCGTCCCGCCCGGCCGCCAGGATGCCGCGCACCTGCTCGATCGGGGTTCCGTACCAGTTGTCGTGCACCTGCGCCGATTCCAGCAGCCCGCCTTCTGCCCGCATCCGCTCGAACTCCTCGATCGACAGGAAGTGGTAGTGCACCTTGTCGGTCTCGCCGGCGCGCCGCGGGCGGGTGGTGGCGGTCACGATGGGCACCACCTGCGGCCGCCGGCGGGCCAGCTCCGCAACGATCGTCGACTTGCCCACGCCCGATGGACCCGATACCACCACCAGCATCGGGTTCGGGAAGGTCATCCGCTTCTCGGCTTCCACCTCGTCGACCGTCGCCGGCGCGGCGGGCGGCGTCATCGGCTCATCCATCGGCGTCCTCCAGCCCTGCCCCAACCCCGTGGGGCAGGCCCTCGGCCTGGATGCCGGCCACGGCCAGCGTCTCCGCCAGGTCGCCCGGCAGCTCGCTCCAGGCCCGCAGCCGCCTGCCGTCCAGCGGCCGCTCCAGCGTCAGCCCGGCAGCGTGCAGAAACTGGCGCTGCAGCCCGCCGGGACCGATGCCGCCGGCGTAGCGCAGGTCCCCGGCGATCGGCAGCCCAAGGTAGGCGAGGTGCGCGCGAATCTGGTGGGTCCGTCCCGTGCGTGGTCGCAGGCTGAGCAGGGTGTAGCCGCTGCCGTGGCCGAGCACGCGGTACTCGGTGACGGCCTCGCGGCCGCCGGCCACCACCGCCATGCGCTGACGGTCGCGTGGGTCGCGGCCGACCGGCGCCTCGATTCTGCCCTGCGGCGCCGGCGCCTCGCCGCGCACCA
>DASSNI010000100.1:0-8647 GCA_035701385.1 Candidatus Limnocylindria bacterium
GGCGAACTCCTGGCTCGCATCGGGCCCGGTCAGGTCGGCCGTCCGGAACACCTCTTCGTTGTCTGCGTTCAGGATCACGACGTTGTGCGGGATGCTCTCCTGGTTCGTGAAGCGCAGGGTGAACTCGGTGTCCGCCGTGGCCGTGAGCTCCAGCTTGTCGAAGGCGACGTTGTTGGCGGCAAGCTCCAGCACGTCGCCGCCCGGCTGCACCGACGGCTGCGGCGTGCGGCCGGCCTTGGCGTCCTCCAGCCACCGGTCGTACTCGGCGCGCGGCATGGCCTGCACGCTGAACGTCATCTCGGCGTGGAAGTTTCCGCAGAACTCGGCGCACTGGCCGGCGTACGTGCCAGGCTCGCTCACCGTGAACTCCAGGGTGTTGGGCTGGTCACTTTCCGGCACGGGCATGAGGTCGCGCTTGATGAGGAACTGCGGCACGTAGAACGAGTGGATGACGTCGTTCGAGACGAGTGTCAGGCGCACCGGCTCGCCGACCGGCACGACCATCGTCGGGCGGTTGTCCAGGCTGCCGGTGATGCTGTAGTCGTTGTCCGGGTTGTCATCGCCGTCCAGGTAGCGGAAGGTCCATTGCCACTGGAAGCCGTCCACCTCGATGTCGACGCCCTTGTCCGCCGGCCCGGCCGCCTCGACGCGCGCCAGGGTGGTGATCGACAGCGTGAACAGGATGAAGACGATCACCGTCGGGATCGCGGTCCAGATGATCTCGACCAGGGTGTTGCCGTGGGTCTGCGGTGGCAGGCGATCGTCCCGGCGCCGGTAGCGGATGACGGACCAGAGGATGAATCCCTCGACCGCCACGAACACCGCCACGCCCATGGCGAAGACGATGTTGTACAGGGTGAAGACCGACTTTGCGGCATCGGTCTTCGGTTCCGGCGGGATCATTCCGCAGCCGGCCAGCAGGCCGATCACCAGCAACGGGGCGACGGCGCGGGTCAGACTCCGCAACCGGGATCGGGCCGTAGCGTGTTGCATCGGCTGGTCTCGTGGCTCCTCAGCGTCGCGCACTCACGGGGTTTCGGCGTGCAGCGCGCATCCGGCACGGGGCCGGGGGCGGCACGCCCCGTATTGTACCGATCGCTTTGGAGCGCGGGCGCGGCAGCGTGGCGCACGCGCCAACGCCGCGGCGGAATCAGCCCGCGGGGCAGTTCTCCGCCTCGCCGGGCAGCAGTGGCCGGGGCGTGACCGCGTACCTGTGCTCGCCCTTGAGCCAGCGCGACAGCTGGTTCGCCGGCTCGAGCGAGGTGAGCCACTTCTGGGCGGCCTCACCGGTGACGACGCCACAGCGCTCACCCAGCACGGTCTCCTCGCCGAAGGTCGCGGGATCGTCGTCAGTCGGCCAGTCGATCAGCGTCTCGCCGATGCCCGTGTCGTCCGGCGGGTCGGCATCCGCATTGCGCACCAGCAGCCGCAGGGCCGCAGGCTTGTAGGGCTGCCAGCCCGACTCCGCCCAGGCCGATGCCGGCAGCCACTGGTCGAGGGTGGTGAGGCGGTTTACCAGGGTGTTGAGCGCCACGTGCGCCGCCACCTCGGCCGGCGCCACGTTGGGTGGCACCTGGTCGGGCGTGAACCAGCCCAGCGCGAAAACGGTGATCTTCACCTCGCGGTCCTCGGCATGGAGGGTCAGGATCGTGTCTCCCGCGTCGGCCACGAAGTTCTGGGCGCCGCGCCACTCGGCGTTGGCGCTGAACTGCTTGCTGGCGGCGATCGCCCCCAGCACGGTCTGCACGCCTTCCTCCGTCAGCCGCCGCGCGTTGAGCGGCGGCATCAGCGGACCGGGAAAGATGTCGATCATGGCGCCCGGCATGACCACCAGCCCGTCACCGGTCATCCAGAAGCCGGGGAGGGTGGTGAGGTGGCCGTTGGCGATCATGCCGCCGGCATAGGTGATGGCGAACACCGGCTGCGCGCCAGTGGGATGGCCGATGCCTCCTCCCCCGCCGCCGCCCCCGCTGCCCGATGGGGTGGCGGCGCCTGCGCCGCAGGCGCTGACCAGGATGGCAGTGGCCGCCATGGCGGCGAGCACGGCGGAGCGCCGTGCCGGGTGGGCGCGTCGTTGCATGGCGCATCTGACGCGCGCGCTGCGGATTTGGTTCCGCACCACCACAATCAGGCCGTGATGCGTCGCCGCCTGCCCCTGCTCCTGGTTTCGCTGGGAGCGTCGCTGCTCGCCCCAGGCGTGGTCATGGCACACGGCGAGGAGGCGCCGGCGCCGGAGCTGCCGGGCGTGCTGCTGGCCTGGCGATTCGAGCCGCTGCCGATCATCGGCGTGCTGCTGGCCGCGGCCGTCTACATCTGGGCGGTGCGCCGAGTGGCGGCCGCGCATCCCGCCAACCCGCCGCGCAGCTGGCGGACCGTGGCTTTCCTGGCGGGTCTGGGCGCCATCCTGCTGGCGCTCGTCTCGCCGATCGAGGCCTACGAGGGGCAGCTGTTCAGCGTGCACATGGTGCAGCACATGCTCCTGGAGCTGGTGGCTGCCCCGCTGCTGCTGCTCGGGGCCCCGGCGACGCTGGCGCTGCGCGCCGCGTCGCCATCGGCCAGGCGCCACCTGCTCCGCCTGCTGCACAGCCGTGCATCGGCGGTGCTGACGTTCCCGCTGCTGACCTGGGTCCTGTTCGCGGCGGTGAACTGGGGCTGGCACTTCAGCGCGCTGTACGACCAGGCGCTGGAGAACGCGCCGCTGCATTACCTGCAGCACGCCACCTTCCTGGTCGCCGCCCTGCTGTTCTGGTGGCCGGTGGTCGGCGCCGATCCCGGCCGATGGCGGCTGCCCTACCCGGTGCGCCTCTTCTACCTGTTCCTGGCCATGCCGCAGAACTCGTTCCTTGGCGTGGCGCTGATGAGCGCGCCGGCGGTCCTGTATCCGCACTACCTGAGCAACCTGCGCACCTGGGGGCCCACGGCGCTGGCCGACCAGAACCTGGGCGGCATCCTGATGTGGGTCTTCGGCGACGTGGTCTTCCTGATCGGCATGGGCGCCGTGGTGGCCGCGTGGGTGCGGCACGAGGACCGGCGCACCGCGCGCCTGGACGCGCAGCTCGACGCCGAGGGTCGCTAGCCGCTGCCCTAGACGGTCAGCCGGATGAAGCTGTCGACCGCGACCGCGGCGAACAGCAGGGTCAGGTAGGTGATCGAGAAGCGGAAGAGGCTGATGGCGGCGCGGCCGTCCGCCACGTTGCGCAGCACGCGCAGCGCGTACCAGACGAAGGCCCCTCCCAGCGCCAGGGCGCTGACCAGGTAGATCAGGCCCATCTCGGCGGCCGGGAAGAGCAACAGGCTGACGGCCACCAGCAGCAGGGTGTAGAGCACGATCTGGCGCGCCGTCTCGGCATCACCGCGCACCACCGGCATCATCGGCACGTTGGCCGCCGCATAGTCGCCCTTGTAGCGCAGCGCCAGCGCCCAGAAGTGCGGTGGCGTCCAGTAGAAGACGATGCCGAACAGCACGAGCGCCGGGATCCCGACCGTGCCGGTCACCGCCGCCCAGGCCACGAGCACCGGCACGCAGCCGGCCGCCCCGCCGATGACGATGTTCTGCGGCGTGCTGCGCTTCAGCCACAGGGTGTAGACGAACACGTAGAAGGCGATCGCGCTGGCGGCCAGCACGGCGGAGAGCAGGTTGACGGTCAGCGTCAGCCAGGCGAACGAGGCCACGCTCAATGCCGCGCCGAAGAGGAGCGCATTGCGCGGCGGGACCGCGTGGCGCGGCAGCGGGCGGTGCCGCGTGCGCCGCATGACGTCGTCGATGTCGCGGTCGATGAACTGGTTGATGGCGTTGGCGCCGCCGGCAGCCATCGTCCCGCCCAGGATCACCGCGGCCATCAGCCACGGCGAGGGCAGGCCCCGCTGGGCGAGCACCATGGTCGGCACGGTGGTGACCAGCAGCAGCTCGATGATCCGCGGCTTCGTCAAGGCGATGTAGGCGCGCAGCGTGCCGCCCGGCCCCTCGACCGCGCTCCCGCTGGCCGTCTCCCGCGCGTCGGCGGTGGCGCTCGCCGGCTCGCGGAGCGCGACCAGCAGCAGCCACACGCAGACGGCGAACAGCGCCGCGCCCACGGCCAGGTGCGGGACCACGAAGAAGGCCGACAGGCGGGACCAGATGTTCGCCGCCCCCAGCATCAGCTGCACCAGGATCAGCGCGGCGGCCGCGCCCCCCAGCCGTCGGGGCAGCGGGGCGGCTGACGAGCGCCGCACGGCCCAGGCCATCCACAGCACCAGCACCAGGACGATCACAGCCAGGCCGCGATGCGCGACCTGCACCGCCTGCTCCACGCTGCCGATGACCGGCAGCAGCCGGCCGCCGGCCAGCGGGAAGTCGCCGTAGGCCAGACCCGCGTTGTGCCCGGTCACCCACGATCCCAGCAGCATCTGCGCGAAGACGGCCACGGTGGTTACGCCGATGAGGGTCGTCGGCAGCGCGCTGCGCCCGCCGGGCATCGGCCCGTGCGCCGCGCGGTCGGCGATGAGGATGGTCATGGCCAGCACCGTCAGCGCCATGCCCAGGTGCGCCGTGACCAGCTCGCGCGGCAGGCCCTCGAACACCACCCAGCGGCCGAGCAGCGCCTGGACGATGACCAGCACGCCGGCGATGACGGCGGCGGCCAGCAGGACCCGGTCGCGCCGGCGATGGCTGAATACGGTGATGAGGCCGATGAGCCCAACCAGCGGCCCGACGGCCACGGCCGCGATCAGGCGGTGGGTGTGCTCGATCCAGACATGGGCGTCGGCTGCCGGGATCCAGTCGTTGAAGGCGAAGCAGCCCGGCCAGTCCGGGCAGGCAAGGCCGGAGTCGGTGGCGCGCACCAGGCCGCCGACGGCGATCAGGACGTAGGTTGCGACGGCGGCAGCGATGGCCAGCTTCGCGAATCGGCTCAAGGGATCCTCGCAGGCGCCGGCCGAGAGACCCCACCAGGGCTGCCGAGCGCTCCGCCGGCATGATACCGGCGGTGCCTCGAAGCGTCACTGATCGGGCTTTCGAGATGCCGTTCCAGGGTGCCGTTCGTTCGATCTAGCGGTAGGCAGTGAGCGTGAGCGGCACGTCCGCGCGCCCTTCCGGCACGCCTCTTACCGATATAGCGCACAGACGACGCGCGCCGACCCCGCTACGCGCCCAATCAACCGAAACCTCGGTTCGCGGGGGCGGGGAGGGCGGCGGAACTGGCCACGCGGCGCTCCGCCGCTCGCGCCTGTGGCATCGTCCGCAGCCAGCCTGGCAGATGTGGCACCACCCGGCGCGACAGCGCAGCGGCACGCTGCAGCCCGCGCTCGCGGGCGCGTGACCATGACAGCCCGTAGCCGCGCCGGATCGGCTCCGGCATCACGGACAGCGAGACCAGGTGCGCGAGGTCCCACGCGAAGGCAGGCGGGAAGCGAGTCGGGTGCAGCACCGACGGCGCCAGGCTGCGGGCCGTATCCCCCACCGCCACGATTCCGCTGCCCATGAGGTGCAGCATCTCGGCGCGCAGCTCGACGAGCGTGTCGGGGACGGCATCGGGCGGCACGCCCAGGCGGATGGCGATCTGCCGCGACTCGGCGTGGTAGGCCTGCTGCTCCTCGGCGGTGAGCCGCGCGACGTATCGGTCATACACGCGCAGCGCCGTGTCGATCAGCGTGGCGTGGACCCACAGCAGCAGCGAGGGATCGGTGGCGTGGTAGGGGTCCCCGGTCTCCGGCACGGTGCCGCGGACCGCGCCGTGGATGGCGTTCATGCGGCGGATGGCGGCATCGGCTTCCGCCGAGGTGCCGAAGACCACGGCATAGCTGGCGTCAAGGGTGCGCCGCAGGCGCGCGAAGGGATCGGCCCGGAAGTCCGAGTGCTGGGCCACACCGGCAGCCACCGCCGGGTGGGCGAGCTGCATGAGCAGCGCGCAGGTGCCGCCGGCCAGCACCGCCACCTCGCGGTCGATGTGCCAGGCCATGCTGCCCGGCCCGAACAGCCCGAGCTCCGGGCGCGCGTCGGCGCGAACGCTCACCACGCCTCGCCAAGGCGCCGCGGCGGCCGGGTGATGACGCGCAGCAGCAGGCCCGCGACCACGCCGGCGGCGAAGCCGCCGATGTGCGCCAGGTAGGCCACTCCACCGCCGGACTCGTCGGAGACCACGGTGGCGCCGAAGCCGTTGATGAGCTGGAACACGATCCAGATGCCGATGGCCACGATGGCCGGCACCTGGGTCAGGAAGCGGAACAGGAAGACCGTCACCCGGTTGGTCGGGAACAGCACGATGTAAGCGCCCAGCACGCCGGAGATGGCTCCTGACGCCCCGAGGGTGGGGATGACCGAGTCGGCGCTGCTGAGGATCTGCGCCAGGCTGGCCACCACGCCCATTGCCAGGTACAGCACCAGGAACAGGATCGGCCCCGCGCGGTGCTCGACGTTGTCGCCGAAGACCCACAGGAAGAGCATGTTGCCGGCCAGGTGCAGCCAGCCGGCGTGCATGAACATGCTGGACAGCAGCGTCAGCTGGATCGGATCCGGTCCGGGCGCCTGCGGCACCAGGAACTGCTCGCCGTCGATCGTGATCGGCTGCGGCTGCAGGAGGTCCACCGATTGAGTGATCTCGCGAGGGATGGCGCTCCAGCCGTAGGTGAAGGTGTTGTCGCCACCGGCCTGCTGCAGCAGCAGGAAGATCGCGATGTTGAGGCCGATGAGGGCCAGCGTAATGAAGGCCGGCCCACTGCCTGACTCGTTCTGGTCGCCGATGGGGAACACGGCTCAGCCCGAGGCTGCGCTGGCGGTCTCCGCCCTGGCCAGCTCCTCGCGCGATGGGTCCCTGATGCCCACCCAGTTCACGGCGGCACCCGCCGCGCACAGCAGGCCAGAGATGAGCATCGCCAGGTGGAAGCCGTCGGTGGAGGCTTCGCGGGCCGCGTCCTGCTGCGCCTGCGGCACGTCGCGAGGCGGCGCCTGCATCGGCGCGAACTGCTCGCGCACCTGGGCCGTCCCGCCGTCCAGCTGGGGCTGCCGGCTCTGCAGCCCGCCGTAGAAGGCGGCCGTCACCGCGATGAAGATCACGGCGCCCGCCAGGATCGGCCCGACGCGGCTGACGGCGTTGTTGATGGCCGATGCCAGCCCGCTGTTGCCCACCGGCACGGACGTCATCAGGGCCGTGGTCAGCGGCGCGACCAGCATGGCGATGCCGATCGCGAACAGGAGGACCGACGGCAGCACGTCAACGAAGTAGTCGCCCGGCGGGATCAGGGAGCTGACGTGGCTCATGTTCGCCGCCCACGGCTCGCTGTCCGCCGGGATGCGCACCAGCCACAGAAGGCTGAGCGCCATGAAGGCCGGACCCGCGGCCATGAAGCGCCGGGGCCCGTGCTCGCCGGCCTGCCTGCCGAACCAGGTCGACAGCAGGGCGATGGCCGCGCTGATCGGCAGCCCGGCCAGGCCGGAGGCCAGGGCGGTGTAGCCGAGCGCGCCCTGCAGGAAGAGCGCCTGGTAGTTGCTGTACACGTACAGCGCGCCGTAGATCAGCAGCGTCGAGATGTTCGTGACCGTGAAGTTCCGCGAGCCGAAGAGCGATGGCGGGACGAGCGGCTCGCGGCGTCGCGTCATCAGCGGCACGAGCGCCACGGTCGCCACCGCGCCGATGATCAGCGCGGCCCAGGCCGTCGGGTCCTGCCACTGCTGCTCCTGGCCGCGGATCGCCCCGTAGGCCAGGCCGCCGACCGCGATGGCGATCGCCGCGGCGCCCAGCCAGTCGAACCGGCTGGGAGCGTCCGGGTTCGTGCTCTCCGGGACCTGCGTTGCCGCGATCCACACGCCCAGCGCGACCAGCGGCACGTTGATGAGGAAGGCGACCTGCCAGCCCAGGCTGTCCACCAGGAAGCCGCCGACCGGTGGTCCGAGGATCGTCAGCGCGCCGGTGATCGAGGCCCAGATGCCGAAGGCCTGGCCCCGCTCGGCGCCCTCGAAGTTGGCGTTGATCAGCGCCAGCGAGGTCGGAACCAGCAGGGCGCCGAACCCGCCCTGCACCAGCCGGCCCAGGATCAGGATCTCCATGGTCGGGGCGAGGCCGCAGGCCAGTGATGCGGCGCCGAAGCCCGCCAGGCCGATGATGAACAGCCTTCGCCGCCCGTAGCGATCCGCCAGCGCGCCGGCCAGGATGAGCAGCGCCGACAGGGTGAGCAGGTAGCCGTTGACGATGTAGGACTGGCCCTCCAGCACGCCAACCAGGTCGGCCGGCAGCTGCTCGCCGATGGCGCGCAGCGCGACGTAGACGATGGTCGAGTCCAGGAAGACGATTCCGGAGCCGAGGGAGACGGCCGCCAGGATCCAGCGCTTCGAGGTCACGCCGGCCAGCCTAACAGAGGGTCCGCGGCGATCCGGTCCGCGCGATCAGTTGACCTGGCCTTCCCGTCCCTGGCTGATGACGTACTTCATGCCGGCCAGCTGATCCTCGGTCAGCGGGTTGCCCTGCCCGTCGCGGAGCGGCTCGGAGAGGCGGCAGTCGACGCACACGAAGGCCACGCCCGGGTCGTTCTCGCTCAGCAGCGTGACCCGGCGGGCGAACAGCGGCGTTCCCAGCGCCACGTCGCGGCCGCACTCGCGGCAGGTCTCATCCACGCGGCGATTCTACGTGGCCCAGCTCGATGAGCCAGGCGTCGCGGTCGGCGGCGCCGCTCAGCA